>CAYMST010000013.1:12501-27230 GCA_964393115.1 uncultured Roseivirgaceae bacterium
AAGATGAAAATATAGAAACTTCGAACACGTATGAACTACGGAAATCAATAATCATAAACATAACAACTAGTTATGTTTTTATCCATTCATGATATAATTCAACAGAAACCCCCGTCGATTTTTTATTTCGTATCTGTCAAAAAAATAACCTAGCATATTTCCTTACAAAAGAGACATATATCTTCCCGACACTCCGAAAATCAGCTATTTCAATACTTCTTTCATAAAAATTAGACTAATATTCTGACTAGAATTCTGTTGGTATAGACTCCTGAGCAAAGCCTCAATTCAATAATTGACATATTGAAGAACAAAAGAACCATTGAAGTTCCAGCATAAAATGAATTCTCAACAATTTGTTATACTGATGTTTATAAAATCATCCTGATAATTCCATATAATATCCGAATTTATTTTTCCATCGTCAGTAGTATCCTGTTTTTCTCTAAAAATATCTTCACGACATGAATTAGCTTCTCTTTAATGTGATGTGAGGGGAGCGAAACATCAAATAACTAATTTAAAACTTAATGAAAAACGTAATTTTATCGCACATCCTATTTTTAGCGATGTGGCAAATGGGGTCTGCCCAGTGGCTAAACCTCAATCCAGGCCATGGTGGCCGTGTCCAGGGACTTTCATGTTATAATAAGATCCCAGGAAGAATGTTCGTCGGTAGTGATATGGAAGGTTTTTATGTCACGAGTGATTATGGTGAGAACTGGAAATACATTGCTCAGAATGCTCCTACTAGTTTGGCCATTTACATCCAACAATCAGGAAACAGGGTGTTGTATGGAAGTTTCGAAGGGCTTTCTTACACTGACAATATGGGGCAGACGTTTACAGAAGCTTCTGGTGCTATTGACGGTGAACCAATCGGTATCATTGAAGTTGACCCTGTTAACGAAAAGAGAATTTACGCAGCTCCTCAGTGGTTGATTCAGTTTACGAGAAGGTTACCAATTTTGGTAGAAGGACCTCAGGTTATTTATGTATCAGACGACCGTGGTACCACTTGGACGCAACGAAAGTTTGCTCAGGGAGACGGATACAGGAGAGTAAACAGTATCAACATTCATCCGAATAACCGAAACGAAATTATTGTCTCTTCAGGAACAGGAATGTACAGATCCACTAACGGTGGTCAGCAATTCACTAAAGTTAATCCTCCTGCCGGAACTGATGGTCCAAACAACACCATTGGAGAGTGTATGGGAGCTGACTTCACTGCCGATGGCAAATGGCTGTACGCCATCTTTCAGAAAAAAGGAAACACTCTAGGGGATAATAAAACTCCTCAAGCAAGTCACTTGTTTGTGAAATCGTATCCTAACGGACAGTGGAAAGATTTAGGTCTTGCCGGTGAGGATGATTTACTTACGTATTGGCAACCACAAGTGTGGAAAGGCGGACCTGCGAACGAGCATTATGTATTGACTAGTCAGTTAACTCAAGGTAGAAACGACGGACTTTACGAAGGAAGATTCACTGTGAATGGAAATAATGTTTCTGGTGAAATCGTAGAAATTTTTGACTTTAACAAGCAAGGAAGAGGTATCTCTACAGACGCTGGGTGGAATCAATATGTTGTAAATCAGTCTAGAAACAAAAAATACTGGCCAGCAGAATGGGGTGGTAACTGGAACTCAAGAAGTTTAGGAAATGTAAACTTCAAAAGAGGAGTACTAACCATGTCTCAGCAGAGCTTCTTTGTTGGAGACGCCTCTAGAGATGATTATTGGGACGTACAGAACTGTACGCACATCAATACCCTCCCTAATGGTAATAAAACATATCGTACTAACGGTACACAATCAACATTTACCTATGACATGATGGTGTATAAAAACTACGTGATTATGGGGCAAGCGGATAATGGTATGTTAGAGAGTTTCGACTATGGATTCTCTTGGACACAAGCCGGAACACCAAACCATCAGGGGTCACACAGTTATGCGCTATTTGAAGGAAATCCGGCATTAATGATTGCCTGTAACTCATTTGGCTGGGGTGGTGGAAACCCCGGGGGTAATGCGCAGCTTCTCTACAAGTGGATTACTACTACTGATGACCAGGCCGATTCTTGGACCACATTTGTGGACGGCAAAGCTGGAGAACCGACGAGAAAAGGGTTCCCACCAAACAGAGCATGGCAAATGATAGCTGACCCAAGTAAGCCATACAGGCTCTATGCAGGTACTCAAGCTGGAGTATACGTCTGTGAGGACATTCGTACGCTTGTCGATGATAACCCGAATAATGATCAAGATTTCTATGAAATCTGGGGATTTGGTGATGGTAGAAAAAATTCAGAACTACCAGTTAATGATATGGTATTAGACCCAACAAACCCTAATATCATGTATCTCAAGTGCCAGTACGGTAACCTAAAAGGAACTAAGCAAGCGAACGGAGATTGGGTATGGGAAAGAAGTACCGGTCCTGATGGACGTACTAATTATTTCAACGCTCAGGGTAATACAGATGGAGGTGTAGAAGTAACTCAGGTAGGTGGAAACCTTTTGACCTTTACTACTCGTCAGAACCCAGAACTGGGAAATAACCTTAGGCGTCATGACATCATGGTAGCCGTAAATGGATCTACTGAGTTCAAGCGTGTGATTTATTGGCAAGATGCTTTAGCGACAATGGGCACGCCAGCATGGTTTATTCCTGAAGTTCATGATCTTGAGATCGGTGATTTCGCGGTGTATAAAAACAAAATCTATGTACCCTACTCTGTTTGGCAAGTTACACGGAAGGGATTTGGTATGATTGTAGGAACAATCCTTCCAGATGGAACCGTTACAAATTTGCAACGATATGGTGCTGATGGATCAGATGCCGAATTAGAGTACTCAGTAGCTCACCGTATTCGAGTATTGACTGATGATAGAGGTGTTACAAGCTTATTCATGGCTACCAAAGGTGGTGGACTCACTGCTAAGGTGATTGAACAAGGTGATGGTAACCAATCTCCTGCAGTTAGTATTACTAGTCCTGCTAATGGAGCCACAATTAACTCTGGTGCACAAATTCAAATCAGAGCTAACGCGGTGGACCCAGATGGTAACATCACCAAAGTAGAATTCTTCAATGGACCTACAAAACTTGGTCAGGATAATAATAAGCCTTATCAATTTAACTGGAATAACGCTCCTGATGGTTCTCAGACCATAAGAGTGGTTGCTACCGATAATAAAGGAGCTAAAGGTGTAGCTATCGTGAATGTAACCGTTGGTCAAGACAATGGTGGCGACGATGGAGATAACGGCGGTGATGATGGTGGAAATGATGGAGATAATGGCAGTGGTGACTGCGGCACCAGTCCTGCTGGAAAACCAAATCCACCTTGTAACGTCTGGGCAGAAGCCTTATCTGCTACTAGCGCAAGAGTTCATTGGGAAGACAATTCTAATAATGAGACTAAATTTGACATTCACAAATTCCTTCAGAATGACAAGTGGAGAGGTGGAGGCATTGCTGATGCTCCAGCGAATGCTACTTCGATTGATGTTACCGGACTTGTAAGTGGGGGTAGATACAAGTTCCGAGTGAAAGCAGTAGGCAGCAATGGTGGTTCTGTTTGGACAGAGTCCGACTTTATCACATTAGGTGGAAACAATACCATAAGCGTAACTGGTGTTAACCTTACTCCAGCCAATGCTACACTTAATGTAAATCAAACCCGTCAGCTTACGGCAACGGTAGCCCCAAATAATGCTACCAACAAAAATGTGTCGTATTCCTCAAGTAATACAAGCGTGGCCACTGTTAATGCAAGTGGTTTGGTTACCGCCAAAGCGCAAGGTACAGCAACCATTACGGTGACAACTGCTGATGGTGGAAAAACAGATCAAACAAACATTACTGTTAATGGGTCTAGTGGCGGCGGAAATCAAGGAAATGGAGACTGTAGTGCAACTAGCCCTGGTGGTAAGCCAAACCCTCCTTGCAACGTCTGGGCTGAGGCTATTTCAGCAACAAGCGCACGGGTGAGATGGAAAGACAATTCCAATAACGAAACCAAATTTGACATCCATAAATTCCTACGTGGAGACAAGTGGAGAGGTGGCGGAATACCTGATGCTTCTGCAAATGCTAACTCTTTATTGGTTACCGGACTAAGCAACGGCGGTAAATATAAATTTAGAGTAAAGGCGGTAGGTAGCAATGGAGGTTCCGTATGGGTAGAGGCCGATGAAATAGATTTGAGCAGTGCGGCTAGGTTTGGCAACTCTATTTCTTCATCCAATAAGGTACGCAAAGCGCTTATTGCCAGTCCTATCCCAAACAACGGTGTCTTCACTCTAGAGGCGTTATCGAATGGCTCAGGTGTAATTGTTGACGCCATGGGAAGAGCAGTGAAAAGTATCAATTACTTAGCCGGTGTTAATCGCATCAATATTACTGGAGTAATGCCTGGAATGTATATTCTGATCTCTGACACAAATGATCAGCGAATTCCATTACTTATCAAGTAAGAAAGTAATTAAATAAGCTAGTATGTATATGTAATGCGAAATGGGGCAGCACCTTGCTGCTCCTTTTTTTCACTTCTCATATTTAAACTCAAACATCCATTAATAAGACAATCCGCATCTTCTGCTGATTGACGATATCTACTCTTCTCAAACTTCATACTCTACGAAGGATAACTATCTATGAATGAGAGTGTCATAACTCATTTATTGAATACAGTTAAGATATCATATTGCCTGGCTACACTCAATTCTCCTTGATTCCATCAATGAATATTTCACTCTTGCTTTGGCCCAAAAAGCTGCTATTGTTTAAGGTCAACAACAAAAACTTAATTGAAAAATGGAATTCATTTTTACGGCCAACTTATGTCCAACCAAATGGCCAATAAAACAACATATCAATAGCGCAATAACCACATTTCTGGTTTTTTTCGCAATTACAACAACTAATGCACAAGTTTCTTTTGAACCCACTCAAATAGCCAATAATGCTACTTCATGGTGGGGTAAATATGTCGCAGACGTTAATAAAGACGGACTAATGGATGTCTTTGTGAACAACCAAAGCAATAATGGTGGATGGCTCGGCTGGATCGAATCTAAACCCAACGGCACCTTCGTACAGCGAATCATCGCACAAACAGGGCCAAATGGCGGTAAATTTTTCGCTGGGGATCTTCATGGGGGCGATTTTGACAATGATGGAGACCAGGACATCCTTGGTTTTAACGGCAAAGGCGCGGGAGGTAACCAACTCTATTGGTATGAAAACCCAAGTTGGAAGGCACACCCCATTGGCTCCTACCCTGCTTATGTCAAGGATGTAGAAGTAACAGATTTCAATAAAGATGGGAAGCTAGATGTAGTCTGTATCACTTTTACAAAAAACACATTCCTCGTATACCGCCAAAACAGTAAGGACGATTGGACTACTGTTCAAGAGTTTCAAATCACAAATCTCCACGAAGGAATGGCTGTCGGAGATATAGATGGTGATGGCGATGATGACGTCGCTACCAACGGATATTGGATCGAAAATCCAGGCGGGGATCTTACCACTCCTTGGACAGTAAGAACCATTAACAATAAATGGTTTAATCAAACGGGAGATTGGAGTGCAAATGGCACCAAGTGCTTTTGTGTCGATATCAATAATGACGGCAGAGATGAAGTATTCATTTCACACTCCGAAAGGAAGGGATATCCTGTAGCTTGGTATGGATCTTCCAACCCAAAAAATGGGGGATGGACGGAGCATATAGTGGGACAAGTGGATGCGTGTCACACGCTTCAAGTGTTTGATTTTGACAATGATGGCGACTATGATGTGTTTGCCGGCGAAAACAAATCACGCTTTCCAGGAGGAGAAGATCCCGTTTATGTCTTTATCAATAACGGAAATAATAAATCCTGGACGCCAAACAAAGTTTTCACAGGAGGTATTTACAATGGATTAGTAGCTGATTTTGAAGGAGATGGAGATCTAGACATTTGGAGAACTGAACATCATAACACCAAAATTCTTCAATTGATGAAAGGAAAAATTGGCGGTTCTGGCAGTTCCTCCGGTGGGAGCTCTTCAAGTGGATCAAGTAGCAGCTCTTCAGGGGGTAGCTCCAGTAGTGGTTCAGGGTTTTTGAGTTGGAAAAGGCACCTCATCGGCGACTTTGCAGAAAGGTCGGTTTTTGTAGACGCTGGCGATTTGGATAATGATGGTGACAAGGACCTCGTTGCCGGTGATGCCATTTGGATAAACCCTGGCAACCTTTCTGGTAACTGGACCAAGAAAAAAATCGGATCTCCTCTAAATAACGCTCTTTTGATTTATGATTTTGATCAGGATAATAAGCTCGATATTATCGGTACTCAAGGGATAGGTTCCAAAGCCAACAACAATTTCGCTTGGGCTAAAAACACTGGGAACGTCAACTTCAATATCCTTACCAATATCGATGCAGCCGGGTCAGGAGACTTCGTACAAGGACGTGTTATAGCCGATTTTGGTCAAGGAAAAGAGTTCATTACTTCCTGGCACATCGGGAATGGGTTACCAAGCATAAAAATACCAGCTAACCCGGTATCGACCCAGTGGCCTAAAGGAATATTGAGCTCGGCCACCCAAAACGAGGACTTAAGTGTAGGGGATATCGATAAAGACGGTGATAATGACCTCTTACTTGGAACAAAATGGCTGGAAAATAAAGGCTCGAGTTGGGCAGAACATACGATTGGAACTGTCACAGGTGGCGTACCTGACCGAAATGATTTGAAGGATGTAGACGGCGATGGCAAACTAGATGCCATTATCGGACTTGAAAATGGTTCTAATATATATTGGTTTAAGAACCCCGCTAACTCCCAGTCTACCTGGACCAGACATATAATTGGCACCTCTGATGGAGGTGGATTTAGTATGGATGCCGCAGACTTCGATAAGGACGGAGACATAGATGTAGTGGTTGGCGGACATACAGGACCAAGGCCAAAAGTCATCATCTTCGAAAATACAGGAAAAAACACCAATTGGGATGCACATATTATAGATGAACAACCCAACTCGCAAATCGATCACCATGACGGAACTCAAGCCATGGATATCGATGGTGATGGCGATTTAGACATTATATCAATTGGTTGGAAACGCAGAAAAGTATGGGTTTTTGAAAATCTTGGAGACAGTGGAAGTTCATCTGGAGGAAGTAGCTCCGGTTCTTCCAGTGGTACAAGCAGTTCATCTAGCGGGAGTTCGTCAGGAGGTTCAACCGGCTCATCTTCTGGAAGCAGCTCTGGCGGAAGTGGAGATGGCTGTAACATTAAATCTACTAACGGAAAACCCAATCCTCCTTGTAATGTGGTGGTCTCTTCTAGTTCGGCAACCAGCGCAACGCTGTCATGGACGGATAATTCCAATAACGAAACAAAGTTTGCTTTACAGGCATTCCGAACTGGTGATAAATGGCGTGCAGGTGGCATCACTCAGCCTTCGGCTAATGCTACATCCCAAATAGTTAACAACCTAGTAGCAGGAGCCTCTTATAAGTTTAGAATCAAATCTACCAATCAAAATGGAGGGTCCATATGGGTAGAAACAGATGTAATTACTTTAGGACAGGGAGACACCGGGTCTTCAGGCGGGAGTTCGGGAGGAAGCTCCAGCAGCGGTAGTTCATCTAGTGGTGGCTCTTCATCCAGTGGCAGTTCCTCGGGAGGTTCCGCCTCAGATGGAAACGGGGAGTGCAGCAAAGTTTCTACAAGCGGGAAGCCTAACCCTCCCTGCAACGTACTTGTTACTGCGGATAACTCCACAAGCGTGACCATTTCTTGGACTGATAATTCAAATAACGAAACGAAGTTCGGATTACAAGCTTTTAGAACTGGCGATGCCTGGAGAGCAGGAGGCATTCCACAACCAGCGGCTAACGCCACTTCTCAAATGGTCACCGGACTGGTAGCTGGAGCTGAGTACAAATTTCGTATAAAAGCCATAAATAATACTGGAGGCTCTACATGGATTGAGACTGAATCAGTGGTTTTGGATAATGACAATTCAGGTAGCAACAGCTCCTCCGGGTCAAGCGGAGGCTCAAGTAGTAGTGGTGGTTCAAGTGGATCCTCTGGCAGCGGTAGCTCATCAGGTGGCGGTGGTGTAACTGGAGTTGTATTAACGACCGATGCCACTGATGAAGGATTACCAGCGTTTAAAATTGAAACGCCGAATGTCACTTACTACTTAGAAAAAGAAGGAGCCGGTTTGTCCAGTATGATCGATTTAGACGGGAATGATTGGATCAATTGGAAACCAAAAAACCAAGGTGCCTCCGAGCAGTTTAGAGGTTTTCCAAATGCTGTGCATCAGCAAAATAGCAAGAACTATTTCCATCCTCTGAACAAAGACATCCACCCTTCTACTACGTCAGTGGTAACCAACACGTCATCTTTAGTCTCTATAAAAACTATTTCGGAGAATGGAAAATGGGAAGGGCGATATGATTTCTATGAAGATAGATGTACGTTCACCATGAAAAAAATAGAAACAGGACGTAAATATTGGATCTTATACGAGGGAACTCCAGGCGGCAGCTTAGAAACTAACCAGGACTGGTGGATGAGATCCGGTGAAGCCACTAAGAACAGTATCGAAACAGAACACCGAGCAGACTTACCAGCAACAGAATGGATGGCTTACGGTGACAGTAGAACCAAGAGATCCTTATTTATGCTAAACCATACAGATGACAATTTCCCTGATCATCAATATGTATTCAACAACCGAATGGTAGTTTTTGGGATTGGAAGAGGTATTGGTATCCAAAAATCACTATCAGCAACAAATGCAAGTTACTCCATTGGCATCATGGAAACTGATAGCTACAACGCAATAAACTCCAAAATGCAGATGCTTGCTGGGACCTCATCCGGGTCATCAAGTGGTGGCTCCAGCAGTAGTTCAGGCAGTTCTTCAGGAGGGTCTTCGAATGGTGGCAGTTCCTCGGGAGGAGCAAATACAGAGCTAACAGGGTTCACGCCTGGAGCCATTTATAGAGAATTTTACTTTGATATGGATGACCTTGACAATTGGCGTGTTACAGACCCTAACTCCACACGTGGTGGTGCCAAGAAACACCTGCCTAACCCTATCCTAAACGTTGAAATTGGTGATTTACAAAATGCCATTAAAGCGGAAGCGGTTATCGACCGCTGGGGTGGCCATACCGGTACTGGGGACAAGAAGTTTCGATTTAATAATAATCATTGGATTCCTCTTCCTAAAATCAATGCTCCTGGGCCAAATCCGGATTGCTACATGTTTCAGGACAACGTAACTGTTGATATCCCTATTCATCATTTGAAAGAAGGAATTAATGACCTGGAAGGAAGCTCTGGACCACAGGAATGCCATGCTTTTATTTGGGGGCAATGGGGATGGTACGGTATTACTGTGCGTGTATTTTACAATAACAAACCGCATGCCGAAGGTATAATAACCTCCCCTTCTGCAGGTATTACAATCGATGACTTCCCTGAAGTTAAAGTCAGCACCAGTAGTGGTTCGAATAATGCCGAAGTAGAATTCGTCGATGTCATCGCCAAGTATGACGGGTATGATGAAGATGGAGATGGCTACTATGACGATTGGCATCGCTTATACAGTCGTACCAACTTAAGTCATCATGTGGGAAGAGCTCAACCCTCGGGTAACAATGTATTTAAAACGACATGGGACACTGAGTGGGTTCCTGATCAGCCAGACGGTAACATCACGCTGATTGGGCGGGTAAAAGATGCAAATGGTGTATGGACCGTAACAGATATGGTTCAAAACATAAGCCTATTACGAGCCAATGGTTCAGTTCAGCTTTACAAACCGTTTGCGATGCCTACCAACTACTGGGTGCGCACAGGACGTGTAAGAACCAGCAAGGTGAACATTCCTGCTCATCATGATATTTCGAAAGCGACAAAAGCTGCTATCCATATCAGAACATGGAACGGATACGATCATGGGCTCTATACACCTGTAAGCATTAACAACTGGTCTGCTTTACTCGATGGACAAAACCATTTCTTTGACTATGTGGTCCATGAGCTACCGCCAAGTACCTTCAACAATGGTGAAAACGGCATAACCATTCAGTCGGATAGTCGTGAACACGGCATCGAAGTGCTTTGGCCTGGTCCTGGTATAATCATGAGATATGGGAGTCCTATTGCAAATATTGGTGACGGCGGTTCTTCGGATGATTCAAGTGGTGGATCATCGGGTGGAAGTTCTTCTGGGGGCTCAGGAGACAGTGGAAATGGATCTTGTAACCTAACCTCTCCAGGTGGTAAGCCTAATCCTCCGTGTAACCTTGTTGCCGAGGCACTTTCTTCCACAAGTGTTCGATTGACTTGGACGGATAATTCGAACAACGAAGCGTTTTTTGACATCCAGAACCGCTTGGAGGGGGATTCATTCCGAGCTGCTGGGCTTCCGGATGCTCCACAAAATAGCAGTAGTGTCACCATAAACGGACTTACACCAAATGCTTCTTATACCTTTAGGATGAAGGCTGTAAACACCAAAGGAGGTTCTGTATGGATAGAGTCTGGCTCCGTTGGACTTGATGGACAGGCTAGAGTTCAAGGTGGTGAACACCATGATGCTTCGAACCTATATATACATCCAAATCCTAATAATGGTCAGTTTACTTTGAATAGTTCAGTTGGGGGAACCGGAATTATCGTTGATCCCACTGGTCGGAAGGTCAAGCGCGTTGAGTTTAGTAAAGGGAATAATCAGTTTTTGCTAAGGGACATCAAAAAAGGTCTGTACTTCCTGACCTCAGAATCGAACCACAAGCGCATACCAATATTAATCCATTAGGACTCAACTCGATGTGAATCAATTATTAACAAATAAGTGTAAATAAATAACATGACAGCAATTCATTTAACTCATATTTTTGAAGTTATCTGAAAACTATGAAACTTAAAATTCTCGGGTTGACATCGGTAAGTCAACCTGAGACTTTTTTCCTATTGGAAAACTTGGTTAAATGAATAACGATTGAGAGCGCTGCTCTTTTATGACGCCCATTCGCCACACAAAGGGCTTGTCTAAGCGCATCTATCGATCTAGGTGCAGTTGACATGATCAAAAGAGTCATGTTCAACGGAGCATTTCCCTTGTAAAATCATGTTTCGTGCTTCAGATCATTGAATTTGGATAACTAACCTAATATACAGATGTCGTATACACATTTATGGCAATTCTTCAAGAATTGTAACGGACATATTATGTCCATAAAGTCAAAAGCTTTATTGATGGCTTGTTTGCTAACCTTATGTTGGTCAGTTGAGCATGCTAAAGCCAATTGTGGTCCTATTCCATCAAACGGAAGACCGGCTGACCCCTGCAACATTGTAGTAGAGGTACTATCATCCACTTCAGTGCGATTATCGTGGCAAGGTTCCAATAATACCACACAGTTCAACGTGCAGAAAAAACTTGGAAATCAGAAGTATCAAGGTGTATCTCAAGTAAAAAACGGAACGACCATAACTATTGGCAAGCTTGCCAATAACGGTACCTATACGTTTCGTATTAAAGCAAAAAACGGCGCTGGGTTCTCATCATGGTCGGAAAGTCCAAGCGTTAATCTAGGAACTCCTAGTGGATCATCATCTGGAGGGAGCACAAGTTCTTCAGGTTCTTCCGGAGCAGGTTCAAGCTCAGGTGGTTCGAGTTCATCATCAAGCGGTGCTTCGAGCTCCAGTGGATCCGGATCATCCAGTAGTTCGTCCTCTGGAGGCAGTACATCGAGTGGTTCTTCGAGCGGAAGCACTTCTAGTAGTAGTTCCTCAGGTGGTAATACGTCAAGCTCGAGTAGTTCGGGTGGTGGAACAATTGATGGTGTGATCTTGACTGAAAATGCTTTTGATGAAGGACTCCCTGCCTATAAGATAGAAACACCTAACGCTACTTACTTTTTAGAAAAAGAAGGAGCGGGACTGTCAAGCTTAATTGATAAGGATGGAAATGATTGGATCAACTGGCGACCGACTAATAAAGGAGCCTCAGAGCACTTCCGAGGATTCCCCAACGCCGTTCACAAACAAAGTGACAGAAGTTATTTTCATCCGTTGAACAGTGGTACTAACTCATCTAGTACAACCGTTATAAGCAATACTACAGATAAGGTTTCGATCATGGCCGTTTCGGATAATGGGAAATGGGAAGCCATTTATGACTTCTATGAGGACCGCTGCACATTTACCATGACCAAAGTTGAAACAGGACGCAAATACTGGGTGCTTTATGAAGGCACGCCAGGTGGTAGTCTGGAAGCAAATTTTGACTGGTGGATGCGTTCACAACTTGATGAAAAGAAACCTGTCGCAACGACTTACAAGGCGGACCTCCCCCCTACTGAGTGGATGGCCTTTGGTGACAGCAGGAAGGGTAGAGCACTATTTATGCTCAATCATACAGACGACAACCTGCCTGACCACCACTACCTGCTCACCAATAAAATGGTGGTTTTTGGAATTGGTCGTGGTGCTGGAACTCAAAAGAACCTTACAGCCTCCAATGCAAGCTATTCTATTGGGATTATCGAAAGTGATGACTATAATGTGATCAATTCTAAAATGCAGGCCTTAGCGGATGAAGGAAATAATGGAGGATCTTCATCAAGTGGATCGTCTGGTGGGTCAAGTAGCAGTTCATCAAGTAGCTCTAGTGGATCAAGCAGCGGGAGCTCTTCAAGTGGTGGATCAAGCAGTTCTGGCAGCAGTAGCTCCTCCGGTGGAAGCTCAACTAGCTCAGGCAGTAGTGGCTCAAGTGGCGGATCTAGTTCTTCCGGAGGTGGACCTATCGGCGGTGTAGATAACCCTTCTGGGTTTACACCAGGTTCAGTTTATAAGGAATATTATTTCGATGTTAACCTTCCCAATCAATGGCGTGTTACAGATCCAACCTCCAACAAACCTGGGGCTCAGAAACACCTGCCTAATCCAATCATTCCAGTCATCATCGATGATTTGAACAACGCGATTCGAGCGGAAATTGTCATCGATAGATGGAGCGGTCATCCGGGCACCAGTGATAAGAAGTTTAGAGTAAATAGCAATCCTTGGATCAGTCTACCCCCTATCAATGCGCCAGGTCCTAATCAGGAATGCTATATGTATCAGGATAATATTGTCATGGAAATCCCACTGAACCAACTCAATGAAGGCATCAACAACTTCGAAGGAGGATCTGGTGTAATTGGCTGTAATACTGGTCTTTGGGGACAATGGGGATGGTATGGTTATGTGATTCGTGTTTTTTACACCAATCGAGTGCATTCACCAGGAAGCATTACCACGCCAGCTAACAACAGTACACTAGCCGAAGATCCGTTAATCACTATCAATACTAGCTTCACCAGTGATGACACCGCACAAATTGTACATGTATTTGCCAAATATGACGGATATGATGAAGATGGTGACGGGTTTTATACTGACTGGCACCGCAGGTATAATGGAAGTTCTCTAAAGCATCATGTTGGGCGAGCTAACTATAATGGTGGTTCGCAGTACTCCATAGAGTGGGATACAGAGTGGATTCCTGACCAGCCAAATGGAGATATGCAGCTTATTGCCAGGATTCGTGACAAGAATGGTATTTGGTACGTAACCGATATAGTAGATGGATTGAGCTTGCAACGAGCCAATGAATCAGTGGAGTTCTACAAGCCATTCGATGTCCCTATAAAATACTGGGTCCGAAATGGTAAAGTAAGATCGAATAAAATCAACATTCCTAATGGACACGACCTGTCAAAGGCAACAAAGGCCTCGATTCATATCCGAACTTGGAATGGCTATGACCATGGCTTATATACTCCAACAAAAATCGGAAGCTGGTCAGGGCTAATCGAGGGCAAAGACCACCGCTTTCAATATACGACTCATGAATTGCCTATTTCTGCCTTTAAGAGCGGTAACAATACGATTACCATCTCCTCGCAAAGTCAGGAACACGGCGTGGAAGTACTCTGGCCTGGTCCAGGGATCATAATGCGTTATGGTCAAGGAGGAACATCAAGCTCAAGTAGTTCGTCAGGTGGAAACTCATCCAGCGGAAGCTCATCAGGAAGCGGGTCTGGTTCCGGAAGTTCTAGCGGTGGTTCTAGCAGTGGAGGTTCATCAGGAGGCCCCGTTGACGGTCAGACCTATGGGAATTGTTCTGCAACTACTTCAGGGGCCAGACCAAACCCGCCATGTGAAGTGTGGGCAGAAATAACTTCGCCAAATAGCGTGATTCTCCACTGGACAGACAACTCAGACAATGAGACTTCTTTTGACATACAAGCACAACTCAAGGGTAAAGGTTTTAACGGAACGGGTATCGCAGATGGAAAAGAAGATGAGACATATATCTCCATCAATAATTTACAACCGGGAGGGACATATGCTTTTAGAGTAAAAGCAGTAAACAACAAAGGTGGTTCCTCATGGGTGAAAACCGCAAGGTATAACCTAGCTTCTGGTGGTAGAATTATCGAGACTCCTCAATTGGTGCCTGAGCTTAAAGTTTCATTGCTACCAAACCCTAATAATGGTAGGTTCCACATCGAGTCAAATCATGAGGGATCAGCGATCATCCTTGATGCCATGGGTCGCAAAGTGAAGACATTATACTACAAGTACGGACAAACTGCAATATTGCTAAATGAGCTACAATCTGGTATGTACATTTTTGTGTCT
>CAYMST010000013.1:27259-38330 GCA_964393115.1 uncultured Roseivirgaceae bacterium
AATACGCGAATTCCTTTGTTAATTAAATAGCACTGAGCAATATGGTTTAAAATTCTGGCGGCTCCGAGAAATCGGAGTCGCTTTATTTATATAGAATCCAGAAGATAATACACTAAAGATTTGGTTTGAAGGATGTATCGCTGGAATTTATACAGTTCCAAATAGACTTTAAATAATATAGAATTGATGATCATCTCAGCAAAGTAAACACTTCATTATTAGGAAAATCTTCTCCTTTTACCCTGGTGGTTAAGATCAATTGACCGTTTGAAAATAAGACTGATTCAAAATCTAGTTCACTTTCTTCATTGGTAGACTCTCCAGCAGTAACCAATGGATTCATACTAGCCGATAAAACAGATTCTTCCATATAAATACTTGGCTCGAAGTAACTGTTTAATGATATCTCTCCCTGAAAAATAGAATCTGAAGTATATACAAAATAATTTTTCCTGAGGCCTAAAATCGAATACTGTGGGAAAAACACAATAGAATCGACCAAATCATCTCCTTCCTCTGTACCATTCTTGACCCAAGTACCCTCTACAACCCATTCTTTTAAGATTGGATATTCGGGGATCACCACCTCCATATCATCTATCAAAAACGAGGTCATATTAACGAGTTTATTTATACCCTTAACCTTTTTTGACTCGGCAATGCTGTACTCACCCATTGGCATTAATCCAAAGTCTATATCATCGTTGGGATCTTCCAAAGTAAAAGTCGTTATGGAATCTGGTCGGTAAAAAACATCATCACGAAACAAAACCAGTTCTAAGGGTCGATCCATCCATGCCTCCAAAATTCCATCGTTATTTAGATTCACTGAAGTAGGTCTCAAATAATCGGTCAGTTCAACGGTATATTCAGACACGCTAGGATCAGAAACATCCAGCGGAAATTTAAATAACAAATCCCCAGAGGGTGCATTAACCCTCGTTTCAACACTTAAGACCTCTGGAAAGGCATTGGTGATATGAATTTCACCTTGAGCATCCGTTTCATGAAATCCCCAAAAATCGTTATCGAACCTCTTTCTATCATTGGAATGAACTCCATAAAAGGTTACGGAAAGATCCCGAAGAATGGCATCGTTATACTTGAAAGTCACACTGAAAGAAGTAGTTTCCTCTTCTTGACAAGAAGAGAGAAATAGCCAAACAAAGCTGATTAAAATAATTTTTCTCATATAATAGTAGTTACGATGAAAATGGTAGTCTTTGACTTATATTTTTATTCCATAATTGACAGAGGCGATGGGTAGTCTACGTGAAACACTTAAATCCCAATCATAATATACATCCCCTCTTTGTTGATTCAAGATTCGATACACACCTGCTTCAGCTTCAACAAACATTCTTTTCCCAATATTTTTTTTCAACCCGGTTACTATACCCAGTCCTACATACAAAAAGTTCTTTTTAGAGGGTCTTGAAGGAAAAACTTCAGTACTATTATTTCTATCTATTCCTTCCCTCATCAGAGCAACCATATCAGCTTCTAGAAAAAAACCTTGGTTAGATTTCTTACCAAAATACATTCTATATTGAAGTCTGAGTCTTAAGTTTTGTATCAAATCAACATATTCAACATATGAAGAATTGGAGTTGAAGGGAATCTTATTCAAATTTTTCCATGCGCTTATTCCAATACTGCTATGAGCATTTAGATAACGCTCATAGCCTATCTCGGCATCTGCAAACGGAATTGCAAGCAAATTCACTTTAACATGGTTTTTACGAATTTCGTTTTCAGAAAGAGCCTGAGATTTAACGACAGAAACAGTTAATATCAAGGCAAAGCATACAAGTAGTTTATTCATGCTACAAAATTATACTTTTCTTGGCTAATGCAAAAAGTATTGGTCCATTAGTAACGACCCTTTACATCGTTTGACAAAAACGGTACAAAATCCAGGAATTTAGTGTACCTAAAACACTAAACCGAACCGGTATAAACGTCGTTTTTACGCCTAGCAATATACCTATCTTAACACAAAATAAGACAACTTAACAATCTATTAATGAACTAGTTGAATACTATAATTTGAATAAAAACCCAGAAATAATGGAGATCATCTAATAATAAGCACTACTAATCAAAAGAATCTTAGTTCGGCTCTTCAAACCAATACTTTTACCTCAGAGAAAGTTGAATAATTGATAACGGTTTGTCATATGAAAAGACTACTACCCTTTATACTATTGGTATATGTATGCTTATCTTCTTGTAGTCAAGATGATGACATAGTTATATCCGATAGTCCAAAAATCATAGATCCTGAAGCTACTCTTTTCACCTATCGTGAGCTCTTTGATGAAAGGACTTTTGTATTCTTAACCTCACCTACTAAATCATCTACAGCAGTTAAGGAAGTTACTTACGGACAATCGGTTTCGTTCAAAAATAAAGAGCTTGGTGAAGCTTATGATTCATACAACGTCCATATCATACGCCAGATCACAGGCTTGGGTGTGTATTACGCCAGTTCGTTTATGGGCATATTCGAAAATGGCTCGGAATATCCGTCACCGCTCATTCAGGAAAAATGGAGAAATGACTCGGCCGGTTACTTTACCGTGGATATTCAGACCTCAAGGGTTCCTCAAGAGTCTCTTTATGGATATACCCGCCGAAACTTTAGCAACGGAAACCTCAATGAGATAAGGAATGTAACAGAGTTCCATACGCAACCTAGTTTCTCCTATTTTCAACATACGTACGGAGGCAGTAAACAACAGTATTATGCGTCAGTCCAAAATGTAACCTCTGGAGAGACAGTTGTGCTATCGGATCAGGATTTTAAAAAAGCTGAAGATTTCCTTTATATCAACCCAAATCTTTCTCCTTGGCGATTTATTTCACTCGAAGGCATCAAAAATAACATCGACTACAACATTACCAATGGTCGGTTCTCAAGTGGCGTGGACACCATTTATTATCCTAGGGATGTATTTGATCACTTCTCATATGCATATTATTTTGAGAACGCTACTTGGACACAGTCTTCTATGGAAGGTGAAACAAAAACCATTGAACCCTTTCGATATCCAGAAATTCAAACTGAAGTATCAAATGAAGGCTATATGGGTGATTTTAGTGCTACAGGTGGTGATGTAGAATATAATGTGATCGGATACCTTAACTCTTTGGACAATGGTGTTCAACTTTATGGCTATATGATTTCCTCAGAACTTAATTCCTATAATGACCTTGGTGATTTTCAGGAAAAACTACTCCCACTACTAGAAGGTCACGAATTTGACTATACTAGAAATGAGGTAGTATGGTTAGAACTAATTGATTTGCCTAGTAAAAAGAGTTTTTCAGAGTTTCTAAATTCTCCTATCAAAGAGCCTTATTATCTTCTCGGAAGACGTTTTCCAAGAGTCAATGAGAGCAACACTCGATATTTGACTGGTGAACACAACACTTTCCCTTGGGAAGACCATGAATTTTGGAAACCTCTATAGGGTATCTGATGTGATCACAGTAGCTTTAATTAATAAAATGGTTATCAAGTTGCTGTGTACATAATTATTATATGACTGGTTTTACGAACCGGGTATTAAGTTTTCACCTATAGTTAAACCATTAATGCATAAATTGTCAGATCATGGAAAGCTGGCAAGATGTTTTAACGATCGATCCTGAATCCGTTACGAAATCCTTTTCGAAAGGAATAACCATTCAGCGTAAGGGACAATCGCACCTCAAGACTTTTTTCGTCAAAAAAGGGCTGTTGAGAAGCTATATTATCGACAGCAAAGGGAAAGAACATATTTTCATGTTCGCACCTGAGGGTTGGATAATTGCAGACGTTGAGTCTTTGGAATTCAGCCAACCTACAAAACTATTCATTGATTGTTTGGAGAATTCTGAGGTTATTATTTTTAATAGAAATCGACTGATAAATGGAGATTTTGACAAAAACCTTATCAATAGAAATTTCAAGCTGCTGTACCGTAGAATGGGAATGCTTCAGCAACGCATTCTGATGCAAATGAGTGCTCCGGCATCAGACCGCTATCACTATTTCTTAGAGACCTATCCCCAACTACCGAATAGAGTACCCCAACATATGATTGCTTCATACCTTGGTATTACACCACAGGCGCTAAGCACGCTAAGGAGCAGGTTGCGAAACCAGTAGGTTTATAAACAACACGTATTTGGCGATGCCTACTTTTACTAATTATTAATTCAACTTGTTTGATTATTAATGTAGATGAATGCTTTTTAGTCGTCAATGAGTTTGATTTGTGCATAAAACAAAATCCCTTATGAGTCAGACAAATCATTCAGCTTGGCCTGTCCTAAACTTCGCTGAGATGCAGGACACACTTGAGACGCTTCATCAATGGATCCAAATCGTGGGTAAAATACGTCTGCGAACAATGCCCTGGCAAAATCACTCTTGGCACTGTACGTTGTACGTGACTCCAATTGGCTTCTCAACCCATGCTATTCCTTACAACGGCCGACACTTCCAAATCGATTTTGACTTTAAGCAACACCAACTCATCATTCAGTGTTCCAACACAGACGCTGTGGTTATACCACTGACCTCCAAAACGGTAGCGGATTTTTATCAGGAATTAACAAGTGCGCTAGCTAGCATCGATATCCAGGTAACCATCCATGCTAGTCCTAATGAAATGGATCCGGCTATTCCATTTGCTGAAAACACAACTAACAAAACGTATCACCCTGAAATCGCCAATAGGCTATGGCAAGCTATGGTAAAGGCCAATTGTGTTTTTAATGAATTCCGAACACAATTTGTCGGTAAAGCTAGCCCAGTACATCTTTTTTGGGGCGCTTTTGACTTGGCGGTCACACGATTTTCAGGAGAACCGGCTCCGCTTCATCCTGGTGGTATGCCTAATATGCCGTTAGATGTTATGCAAGAAGCCTATTCTCAAGAAGTGAGCAGTGCCGGCTTCTGGTTAGGTTCAAAAGATTCCCCAATGTCTGTCTTTTACGCATATGCATATCCTACTGGAGAAGGTTTTGGGGATCAAAAAGTACTGCCAGCACAGGCCTTCTACAGTCCTGAAATGGGTGAGTTTTTCTTAAAATATGAAGACGTCATAGCCAGTGAAAACCCAGAGAAAACGCTTTATGATTTCTTGCAAACCACTTATGAAGCGGCAGTAAATACATCAAATTGGGATAGAAAAAAACTAGAGAAAAGCTGAGACCTCAAAAATTGCTGCTGTGCCCATACATCTGAGGAGCACGGCAGCCCAATAAAGTCATACAAATATTGTGAATGAACGCATATTGACGTTCACTACTCAGCATTTACGCTATACGATTGTGCAGTAACTATTATCTTCACACTTGATTTATATCGTTTCGAAGAATCCTGGTTCTATTTACCTACTTAAACTCAATATCATAAAACCGAGACGCACCGAGCTCATCTATCTTCTTATCACCATACTCTCCATAGGGCTACAATGGTATACACATGGCTTTGGGCTGTTAAAAACACATGACTCCTATCAATATTTATCCGCTGCGCATAGCCTCTCAACTTCCCATTCTCTGGTCGATCAAAACGGCCATCATTTTCTTTTTTGGCCACCATTATTTCCGATTATACTCTCCGCTATTCCCAACGCAGAACAGACACTTGTTTGGGTCAATATGTTAATCACACTAAGTATAGCAGTCGTGGTATACCTTCTGATCAAGCGTTTCATCAAAAATCTGATACTGGCCATATTATGTTTTGTTCAAATCATGCTAAGCGTTCACTTGTTGCTTATCAGTACCTTCCTCTGGAGTGAGCTTATATTTCTTTTTCTCACCGTGCTTTTTATACATCAACTGCTTCAGAAGCCTGTATCTGCCTTATCGTTTTATATAGCCATAGGTTTGGGGTTTCTGTTATGCCTTCAAAGGAATGCTGGTTTTTTCATTGTGACCGGTGGAGCTATTTGGACTTGGGTATCAGAAATACAATCCAATAAGAAGTACCTGAACGCTTTACTGCTATTAACAGGTGGCACATCAGGAGGGTTAGTGTGGAATATTTATGTTTGGACATCCTTTCCTCACCACCACATTGGATTATCAAATGAGCTCTTCCAATATGCCTACCACAACCTCCAAGTCTTACTTGCGGCAACCGTAAACCTTGTACTTCCAGTTCCAGTTTTTACTATCTTGATCTTTACCATACTTGCCTTGCTCATTGTCTTGGTGTTAAAAAATGAACTCCGCAGTAAAGCTCCCATTCAGCTGCTACTACTCTTATCTGCGACGTACTTCCTATTCTTTGGTTTGGTGCTAACAATTAACATCACTGGATCTAAAATAGATATCGGGGAAGGAGACCGGTTTATATCCGTTATCTCACCATTCTTACACATGCTGATATTTAAATCTACGGAAGTGATCTGTGCCAAATTTAACCCTAAGTTTAGGTTGGTAGTTTATATCGTCATCTGTTGTTGGATGTCCTATCCAATAGTCAGAACTGTACGAAATGCTCACCAATGGCATTTGGTAAGTCTAAAAAAGTACTCGCAATCGCTCGATTAAATCATCTCTACGGAGTATATGGAGATTTCTTCTTGTTTTCCTCGAAGCTGTACTGAACTCAGTTTCTCTACCGAAAACAAGTCTTGATCCACTCTTGAAGCTAACGATTCAGAGATAAGTAGCTCCTGACCAAGGGCATTACATTGTCCTTGTATCCTCGCTGCGGTATTGATGGCATCGCCATGGTAAGCAATTTCTCGTTTATACTTCCCGATTTCAGTTATCATGACGACGCCTTCGTGAATTCCAGCTTTGAAAAATGGCTTAATACCATATGTTGAAAGATAATAATCCTCCCTTGCCCGCAGCTGCTTTTTAAACCTAAAAAATGCTTTCAAAAACCGATGGTTTTTGATACCGTCATGAAACTCCCAAGTAATGACCGCTTCATCACCTACATACTGATAAATTTCTGCCCCAAACTCGATCACAACACCTAAGTCATTAAAGCAGTCTTGAATCAATCGGCTATAGACCGCATGACCAAGCTTCTCAGCCAATGTGGTCGAAGACCTAAGGTCTAAGAACATAAATATTCTTCTTTCTTCTCTTGGCTCATAAAACTGTCCCCTTAAAAGCTTTGAAAAGTTTCTTTCACCAAGCATCATACTCAATTGGCGAAATACAGTTATCACAAAATCTGCCGACAAGACATAAAAATAGACGGCAAAACTACCCTCGTCAAACGCAAAAGAGATAATATCCAACGTCGTCCCGAAGTAAAGCTGATAAACCGCATAGGCAATTAGAATAAGTACAATAATGAAGGAAGTGGCATAGAGCAAGCGTAATACCAAAAACCGTATGATGGTTGTTTTTCTGTAGATGCTTTCTTCCATCCAAAGCTGCGCCAAAGCCGAAAAACTACCCATGATAGGGCCAAGCGTCAATGCGATCAGAAAGCTGGACAAAAAATCAAATTTTAGACTTCCTGTTTCAGTAGTTCCTACGCCACGAACAACAGCCAGAAAAACAAATGCCGCGGTCCAAGCTATGCCATAGTTTCGAATTACTTTGAGCCGTCTTGTTTGATAAAAATTCAAATGGAGCTAAATTTTATGCAAACTTGCACCTAAACAGGTGAAAAAGCTATTGATCCATTATTAAAATAAGCTTATGATTTTTCTAAATGTGCTAAAAGACCGAAATGAATTAATGTTTTGGTTTGGTGTCCTCAACCTGGTACTAGCCTTAATTTTCATTGTATTAAGTTGGATAAAACCATTAGAATTTGGAGGAACAAATGCCTGGTTTAAGCCGATTAAATTCATGCTTTCTACCAGTATCTTGACGCTCACATTAGCTTGGTACTGTGGATATTTACCATCTCATGATTTCTCAATCATGAATTGGACCTTGATCATTAGCTTAGGTTTTGAAATTGTTTATATCAGCCTTCAGGCGATACGACAGCAAGCTTCTCACTTCAATGTATCAACTCCTGTATATGGTGCACTATATGGGCTAATGGCAGTAGCTGCGGTCATTGCTACTCTAGCGGTAGGATACCTTGGCCTTAAATTCTATCAACACAGCTTTCCTGAATTACCTGATTATTACGTTTGGTCCATCAGGATTGGGATTACTATATTTTTCATATTTTCTTTTCAAGGCTTCTTGATGGGAGCACGATTGGCACACACTGTCGGAGCAGCGGATGGTGGGTCAGGGTTACCCTTTCTCAATTGGAGTAGACTCTTCGGTGATCTCCGAGTAGCTCACTTTCTGGGGATGCATGCCCTGCAAATACTACCTCTATTGGCCTGGTATGTACTCAGAGATATCAAGCTCACGGTAATTGTATCTGTCATCTACCTGGGAATCAACTGTTTTGTACTCATTCAAGCACTACAAGGAAGACCGTTTTTGAAGTTTATATATACTTAGAAATTTCTAATGATGACCAATTGCTCATCTATCAACTATAAATAGACAAGCAATTGGTTCCTATTTGGGTTATCAGATAACGGAAAATTAGTATTTTATTGGAGCTCTCGAATCGCTACTTTGAATGGCAGGTTGGGTTGACCACCGCCTAACAACCCGAATAACTGACCGTCATTGCCTAACAAATAGGATTTGAATCCAGCGGTCATCACGGTAATACTGGTAAGTCCAAGTCCCTCCGAAGCTGGTAGGATCGTTTCAACTGTACCACCACCATTTCCATCGATCACTATTTTACCTACAGATGTACCATCAATAGTGGTATAGAACGTATTGTTTCCAGCAAACGCCAGTCCATCACCCTGACTTAATGCTACTCCTGTTAACGATAAGGTGTCCGGCTGTCCAGCAGACCCATCAGCATTGATTGGGATCTTCACTAAATCATTTGAATGAACATATATGTTACCGGCATCATCATACACACAGCCACCACCTGGCACTCCTTGGACCCATACACTTACCTCTCCAGTAGCCCTCGTGATTTTAAGTGTACGAGATCCAGCCACATCCGAGATATAAATATTGCCATCTCCGTCTACATCAAGTGCATTTCCGATAGTACCTGCTGCCAACATCCATTCCTCTACGACATCACCAGATGTAAGGTCAATCGCCAATACTTTCCCAGGAACCTCAACCGGAGTAAATGTTCCAAAGAAATTTTGTACCTGAGCAAACGGAGCATTGATACAGGCTAACAAGACATTATTTGCTTCGTCAATTCGCAATCCCCAACCAGAAGCTCCTGCTGCAGGCGCCGCTTGTATAATAGTCACGTCACCAGTCTTAAAATTGGTTTTTCTGATTTCTCCGTTTATAAAATTGGTCGTATAGACATCTGTAGTACCATATACTGCCAATCCTTCCATATAAGCCTGGTTGTCGTTTATTTCTACCGAAGTAGGTACCTCCAATACATTACCCCAATATCCGCTAAATGATAGTCCGACTACTCCTGCCGTAGAGTATGAAGGGTATGCCGCTGTCATTCCGGCAAAAAACTCATTGAAATTGGCCGAAGACTCTTGCAACTCCATCACCTTCTCAAGATAGGTAATGTTATTCGCAAAAATGCCTCCATCAGCTTTCCCACCGTGTCCTACAAGTACATGATCGTATCCTTCGTAATTCTGCTTAAGTGTTTCTAGCTCAGACTTCCAAATAGTCACACTACCCGTTGCCATAAACAAATGCTCTCCGTTATACGCTAAGTCATTGACGAAAACGACACCTGACGTACTGCCAAAGTCCATAACGATATTCTCATCACTTTCAGCACCTTTAACCGAGCTAATAGACATTTCTATTCCATCGATAGTCAAATTACCTAATGCAAGAAGTTTAACATCAACACCTACTGCCGGTGTCCCAAAAGCCGGTATTCCAGCTTCAATAGTGTTCTTTACACTCTCGATCGCGTAAACATCAACACCGTCAAACGCCGAAAGTCCACCATAGTGATCAGGATGAGCATGTGATATAATAATTCTCTCCACAGGTTTTCCTATCGCGTCAACATATGTTTTAATATCACTTCCTAAAGCAGGCGTTGCCGCTACATCAAGTAGAAAGACTTCATTTTGACCTTCTATTATGTAAGCTGAATATCTTGAAGCCACCTCAGCTGAAATATTAGCACTATAACCATGCACGCGATAGCTGCCTGCATCTACAACTGTGATTTCTCCAAGTGATACGTTAGCATTAATAGTTGAAAAATTAGATCCGCTAGAGCCTGCGTCATCATCGCTACTACAAGCATACATAACCAGGATAGCTCCAAATAAGAGAAGAAAATTTGTTGATAAGTTGAATTTCATAATATTAATCGTGTTATGAGGCCAAAGGTCCGGCCCAAACCTAATATTATGATAACCCAGTCATTAGAAGATATTACCATTTTGATAGGCACCTCTAAAATCTGACGGGGTGCTATTCATGTATTTCTTAAAGAATCTATTCATGTGCTGCGGCTCAGAAAAATTTAAGGAATATGATATTTCTGCCATGGTTTTATCGGAATAGAGAATCATATCTTTCATCTCAGCAAGTAAATATTGATCTATCATTTCTTTCGTAGTCACTCCAAATTGCTTCTTAACAGACGCATTAAGGGAAATCCTACTAATTCCTAACATCTTACAGTAATCATTTACTTTTTGTTGCTGCTGAACATTTCGTTGAAGAGCCTCTTTAAATCTTATAGCCGTTTCGTTAGCATAGTTATCTTCATTAAGGTCATGGAAACGACAAAATTCGCGGTTCAATTTGATAAGTATATAATAAAGCAGTGATCGCAACAAGTGTTGGGAGTCTCGCTTTGTATTTTCTATTTCATCGATAATTTCACTGAAGATATTATGTTCAAATGAGAAAATTCGATTGTCTGGGTGGTAATACGGACTTACCGTTTCGTTGTGAAAATATTGAAGACGGTAAATAAAATGTTTATCCGAAAAAAACTCATTTAAAAAATCCTTCTCAAAAATTAAGTAGAAGCCATGCAGCTCTTTAGTAATATTCCAACGTCTCTTTTGAAAGGGAGTAATAAATATGAACTGAT
>CAYMST010000014.1:0-12906 GCA_964393115.1 uncultured Roseivirgaceae bacterium
TGCTAGTAACTCTTTTCTTAAGAGAGTGTATCATTTTACAAATCGAACTTAATTAATATTGCGAATGACTTCCGTAACATCTTCCAGTCTAAAGGATAAGGAAAACCTGATTATTGATAGTTATGAAAAATGACGTAGTTTTCAATAGGACCAAAATAGTGGCCACCATTGGACCTGCAAGTAGACGCAAGGATATCATGACAGAATTGGCGAAAGCTGGTGTGAATGTATTCCGACTTAATTTCTCTCATGGTTCTCATGAAGATCATCAGATTACAATGGGATTTATTGATGAGATAAATAAGGAATTGGGCACCAATTGTTGTGCGTTGCAAGATTTGCAAGGACCAAAAATACGGACCAATCTTATTGAAGATGGAGAGGTACAGATTTTTCCAGGCCAAAGAATGGTGATAACAACAGGTGAAGATGTGGGTACAAGTGAGATTATTAGTACTACCTATAAGTCTCTAACCGCAGATGTCAAGATGGGGGATAAAATCCTCATTGATGACGGTAAGTTGGAATTAAAAGTGACTGATACTCAAAATGGTAATGTAGTTACTCAAGTGGTTCATGGTGGTCCGTTGAAGTCAAGAAAAGGTATCAACTTACCGAATACAAATGTTTCTGCCCCTTCCTTAACAGAAAAGGATATTGAAGATCTAGAGTTTGGGTTGTCTCAAGATGTGGATTGGGTTGCTTTGTCATTCGTTCGTGATGCTGCAGACATAATAGATCTTAGACAGAGAATTAAGGCTGCAGGAAAAGATACACGTATTGTGGCTAAAATTGAGAAGCCAGAGGCTATAGCTAATATCGACGCTATTATCGCTGAGACTGATGCGATTATGGTGGCTCGTGGTGATCTTGGTGTAGAAATACCAAGTGAACAGGTGCCTATCGAACAAAAGAAAATCATTCAGAAATGTAATGTTGCTGGTAAGCCGGTAATCGTGGCTACTCAAATGATGGAGAGTATGATCGATAACCCAATACCTACAAGAGCGGAAACCAACGATGTTGCGAATGCGGTATTAGATGGCGCTGATGCGGTAATGCTATCCGCTGAGTCGGCTTCTGGTAAATACCCAATTCAGGCTGTTAGAAGTATGTCGAGTATTCTATCGACTATAGAAATGGCGGCTGACACTATATATAATCGTGAGCTGAAAAAAGATGTTAATAGTAAGCCTGTGGAGCTAAACGATGAACTGATTGCCGGTGCTGTAAGGTTAGGCGATAGTATCAATTCAAAAGCTCTTGTTGGGATTACGAAGACTGGTTATACCGCTTTTAAGGTGTCTAGTTTTAGGCCTAAGTCGGATATTTTTGTGTTTACCGACAATAAAAAATTACTTCGAATGATGAGCCTTATATGGGGTGTTCGTGGTTTTTATTATCCAGGACAGGAGGCAATGGACGGTATGCTTGAGCATATAGAGGAGAGCTTGAGAGAAGAAAGGCTTCTTGAAATAGGAGATGTATATATTAATCTTGCACCTATGCCATTCCATCAGTCGGATGTTCATACGAATATGATGAAAGTTAACGTAGTGGAGTAAAACAACTACGCTATCATAAATTACTCAGGCCATTTCTAAGCATTTAGAAATGGCTTTTTTTTAGAGCGTATCTTGAGGAACTACAAGCAATACTTTCTCTCTTTCTACAACCACTTGACCTTCTTTAAAGCCCTTTCGTTTTCGCACAAATTTCTTTTCAGTATAAATTACAGGACAAAGCGTGTCATTTTTTCTTTTGGAATAGAATGCTGCTACCTCGGCCGCTTTTTCTAATACATCTTTTGGGTACCCCTTACCTGGGTTCTCTTTAATGACCACATGAGATCCAGCACTATCTTTCGCGTGCAACCAGAGGTCGTTTTTTTTCGCGATTTTTAAAGTAAGCTCGTCGTTATGCTTAGCATTTTTTCCAATTAGGATCTTAAACCCTTTGTATTCTTTTGACCAATAAGGTAATGTTTCTAAGGAGTGATCGACGGAATCAGAAGACTTTTTCATCCTCTTTATATCCCCTGGTGAGTGAAGTTCCTGGACTACTTTAATCTCCTGAAGTATATTGATCAACTCCTTCTTTTTTGACTCTATGTTTTGCTGGATGGTTTCTTTTTCGCGAGAAGCGTTTTTTGACTTTCGATATAGATTCTCGGCAAACTGCTGTGCCGATAATTTGGGGTTTAGCTTGATTTCAATCCGTCTATTGGTGTAAAAGTCATCTAATTCAATCTGACTTGTACCCGATGGAATGCTATGGAGATTGGCCATGATGATGTTGGCGATCTCTTCAAACGGTCTTTTATTGGCAATTTCCTGAAGTTTATTTTCAGCTTTTTCAATGTAGTTTTTTGTCTTTTTCTCTCTGTTGGTCCATGTCCTAAGCATATTCACTTTCTCTCTCTCAACGAAATGATACTTAGTAAGCAGATGGTATATGGTATTTGCTGCTGATATTGCCGAAAGTTCATGAGATCCATTTGTTTCTAGAAGTGTAAGAAATGGCCTCCCTTCGGTGTCACGGTTAATATAGAAGGAACCTCTTTTCAATAGGTATTGTACCTGTTCTATAAGTGTTATTCTTTTATTGTCGTCGGATTTATCCCAATCATGCTGGTCTAGAAATTCTTGAACCTCCTTACCAAAAGTTGGGAATACTTTTTTGACATTAAAGCCGTTGGCTTTGAAGTTGTCCATAGATTGGTCTAGCGGTCTATCTAGTTGAGAGACATCAAGCCGCCAGTCTTTAGCCAAATTACTATTAAAAAGTCCTATCACGTTGCTGTGTTGAAGTAATAGAATATTGGATCTATTTCCATGGAGCTTAAAAAGCAGCTTATAGTCTGACTCTAACTCTATTTGGAAACACCTTTCGTTAAGAAATTGATATACACCAACTACCGATCGCTCAATGATCTCTGGAAATAGGGTCGTGGAGTTTTTTCTAGCCCTAGAAACGGTGTCAGGAAACCCTATTACAGCGATTTTAGGATCCAATAGTGCCTTGATTACGAATGTATTGGTTGTCCGAGAACTTTGGAATACTAAAACCAGTTCGTTTTTATTCTGGCTATAGCATTCCTTCACTAGAGATCCACTCAACGCTTGTCCCAATTCAGCGGACAAGTGTTTTAAAAAGTGGTAGTTGAAATGCATTATAGAGTAAGTTTTAGACCGTCATAGGCTATGCGAATATGATCCGGTAATTCCTTTTCTACATCCTTATGCCGGCCCATTTGATGACTAATATGTGTGAGGTAAGCCTTTTTAGGATTGACTCTATCAATAAATGCTAAAGCTTCTTCTAGGTTGAAATGGGAATAGTGCTTGTTTCTATGAAGGGCATTGACCACTAGCGTATCGCAGCCATTTAATTTCTGTTGCTCTTCTTCTGATACGTAATTGACATCGGTTAAATAAGCAAAGTCTTTGATGCGGTATCCAAAAACAGGTAAATCCTTATGCCAACCTTCTATCGGCAAAATGGAGATTTCGTTTATTTGAAAAGGCTCGTTTCTAACTTCTACTTGGTTAATGTTGGGAACACCGGGATACTTGTTTTCGCTAAAGGCATAGGCAAATTCTCGTTTTAGTGTATCTAGTACCTGTTGTCTTCCATAGACCGGAATATCTTTTTTTAACAAAAAATTAAAGCTTCGGATATCATCCATGCCTGCAGTGTGATCTTTGTGCTCATGGGTATAAAGCACAGCATCTAACTGCTCAATACGATTATTTAATGATTGCATGCGGAAATCTGGCCCCGTATCGACAATCAGATGAATGCCAGATACTTCTACATAGATGGATGTTCTGAATCTTTTGTCCTTGAAATCCAGTGATTTGCAAACTTCACATTTGCATCCAATGACGGGTATTCCCTGAGAGGTGCCGGTGCCTAAAAAAGTAACATTCACGCTAACATCTAAACTTTGAGGAGGTCTTGAAGGAGTTTTTTATTCTTATCGGTTAATGAGTCCGTACTCATTTCTACATTTTTTATGATCTCTAACAAAGCGTTTATCTTACCTTCTAAAGTGAAATACTTATTAACAATTACAATTTTTGTGTCTTTAAGTATACAATATCCTGATTTAAAATTTCCTTTTTCATATCGGAGGATATAGTCTGACTCAGCGAATATATCCTCCAACCGGCTTAGAAAGGGTTTAGTGAATTTTATGTTCATTGAGAATACTTTCTCACAAGCTCGACTAAAGCATCAAAGTCTAGAGGTTTTTGTAAGTATTCATTTATGCCGACGCTTTTGAAATCTTCAATGGAATAGTTTTTGGCATTTCCCGTGATGGCCAAAATTGGAGTGTTCTTCTTCTTTTCGTCATCAAGTGCCCTAATCTGCTTTGCACATTCCATTCCATCCATGATGGGCATATTGATATCCATAAGGATAACATCAATATCTTCTTTATCGATTAGTTTGAGCACCTGCTGACCGTTTTTAGCAGAGAAAATTTTGTAATTCTGAATTTGTAAGATTTTTCTGGTTAGGTTCTGAATAACAGAACTATCCTCGGCAATTAGTATATTTTTCATTAGCTACTTGTTAAATTTTTGCGATTGATTCTAAAATCTTCAAAACACCGTCTCAGATGAATGAGATCCTCGTCAATACCTTCAAATATATTTTCTTTTAGCTTCTTTTCCATGCCAGCAGCGCACTTTGCCATGATTTCGACGCCAAGAGTTCCTGCGTTACCTTTCAAGGTATGCAACTCTTTTTTGATACCCTCGAAATCTTTGTTGTCAGCAAACTTATCGCAGTTGTCCAAAATCATGGATGACTCTATTTCAAAGTCTGACAAAACAGACATGATTAACTCCTTACCTCCATATTTGTTTAACTGGTTAAGCTTATTCTGGTTGATAATAAGAGCAGGAGTTTGCTCTTCTTCTATGATTTCCTTCTTGACCTCCTGATGTTCGAATGAAAGCCAATCTTTAACTTTATTGATTAAAGGAGCAGCTTGGATAGGTTTAGCGATATAGTCGTCTAGCCCTTTACTCAGAATTCTTTTTTTATCTTCCTCCATTGAATAGGCGGTCATTGCTACGATAGGAGGGGTCTTTGCCCCAAGCATTTCCTTAATGCGCTCAGTAGCTTTTACACCGTCCATTACAGGCATTTGAATATCCATAAAAATAAGGTCATAGGTGTTTTCTTCGACCATTTTAATGGCTTCCAGACCGCCTTCTGCACTTATCACATCACATCCTGACTTCAGTAGGATTTGTGAAGCTACGGTTCTATTGATGGCATTATCATCTACCAAAAGTATTTTTGGGGCACGATTTACAAATTGCTTCGATATACCGGAAGAGGTCTCTGGAGACACTTCTTCATAATCAGATGGATTCGGAACTTCCGCTTTAAAGGTAAACCAGAAGGTGCTTCCAAGACCTGGTGTTGAAGCCACTCCAATCTCTCCATCCATGGCATGGACAAGCTCTTTCGAAATGGCAAGTCCTAGTCCTGTACCCGCGTAGGTCTTAGCAAACGAATTATCAAGCTGGTTGAAGCTGGTAAATAGTTTCTTTTGATTATTCTCTGAAATACCGATACCGGCGTCTTTGACTTGGATTTTTATAAAGTAATGTTGATCACTCTTTTCAATGATACGAATGGCAATGTTTATATTTCCTTTCCCATCGGAGAACTTAATAGCATTTGATGTCAAATTGGATACGATTTGCATCAACCGTGTTTCATCAATCATTAAGTCTTGAGGAAGCTCATGGGGTAGGTAATAGAAGAGATCTATATTTTTAGCACGAGCTTGATGGCTGTACAGCTCATATATCTTTTCAATAGAGGTCGAGAGGGAAACTGGCTTTTTCTTAAGCTCCATTTTACCCGCTTCGATTTTTGATAAGTCTAGAATATCATTAAGAATGGCTAGTAATGTTTCTGAAGACTTCTTAATCGTCTTAATGTATTCGAGCTGCTCATTGCTTAAATCGGTGCTGGCAATAAGATCGATCATACCAATTATACCATTCATTGGCGTTCTTATCTCATGGCTCATGTTAGCCAAGAAACGCTCTTTGACCTTTAAGGACTTCTCAGCCAGGTCTTTGGCTTTCTGAAGAGCGGAGTTGGTGTTTTTGAGGCGAGTGACATCTCTTGCAACTCCTTCGATTTCTATGGGTTCGTCTCCGCTGTATAAAAGGCGAACATTACATAGAAACCGAACTTTTCTTCTTCCAACTGTTGATGTTCCTTCAAAATTTTTGACTTTTCTCTTTTTGTAGAGGTTGTCCAGAAGTTCTTTAGGGTCCATTTCAGACTCAAAAAACTCGCGAATATCTTTCCCGATAGCGTCTTCTGGTAAGATTTTTAGCAAGTCCTGAACCGAAGGACTTACCATGGTGACTACGCCATCCAGATTACACCGGAAATAGATATCTTGAAACGATTCGAAAATATTTCGAAATTTCTCTTCACTCTTTCTGAGCGCAACATCGGAGGCCACCTTTTCTGTAATATCGCTGGCAATGACAGATATTTCTTCTATCTGGCCGTTCTCTAGTACGATGGGGTTTAAATAGACATCACGCCAAAGTACGTTGCCACCTAGATCTTCCAGGCTAGTTTGGAAGTTGACGATCTTACCCTCAAGTGCTTCATTGTAGCGGTCTTTCCAAAACTTCTTAAGCGCTTTATCTCTTAGCGATCGACTGAATAAGACGTAGGGCTGATCAATTTTCGGGGCGACACCAAAGTAATTTTTTACTGCATCCTTATAATTCTTGTTCAGTGAAGTATAATGATAGCGCTTATCCAATGACCATATTTGGTGAGTGCTGCTTTCAAAAATTGATTTCAGCCTGGCATCCTGTGAGATAATCTTCGATTGATTGATCTGTCGCTCTAAAGCCATCGATACTTGGCCCGCTACGAAGTCAAGTAACTCTAGGTCTTTTAGGTTATAAACAGCACCATCTTTGAACGAATGAATAGATAGTATTCCAAAGGGTGCATTATTTAAGGTTATTTGAACGCCAAGCCATATTTTAGGTACGTAATCCCGCTTGATTTCAATCTTTTTTTGCTTTGCAATTCTTACAATGCCGTCTTCATAGATGATGCACGGTTTCTTCCTCTCAAAAGCGTCATTAGCCAATAACTCTGCAACCACTGGGTATCCCGGAACGTCATGCTGATATTTGTAATATGGGTAGGCTAGAAACCTATCTTTCTTATCTTGTTTTTGTGTTATCGTGAAGTTCTGAATATCCAATATATCACATAGCTCCTCATAAACGGCATCATATATTTTAGTAATGCTGTTTTTAGATAAGGTGAGATTTGCTATTTTGTAGTAAATCTTTTGTGCTCTTTCTGCCCGTTCCTTTTCAGTTATATCGTAAAAGATCCCCCTAAACTCTGGTTCTTGATTATCCTCAATGGTACAATTAACTCTTCCTGAGACGGTTACTTTTTTTCCGAATTTAGACCGCAATACTGTCTCAAAACGATCGATGTTTTCACCGGAGCTTATGCGCTCTAAGAGGTCAAAGGTGTGATCTTGTTCGTCTTTGTCAACAAGATCTTTGAGATGTAACTCTTGAATTTCACTATCGGTATACCCTAGTTTTAGCTTCCAGGCATCATTCACAAACCTGAATTTACCAGAAGCCGTAAATATTTGAATGAGATCGAAGGAGTTATCAAATAGTTCTTTTAATTGAATATTGGTTTTGATGAGTTTTTTCCGGACCTGACGTCTTTCCGTGACGTTCTCACCAATAAAGGCAACGCAATCTATCGCTCCGATTTCATTTCTAAGAATAACCGAATGAAACCATAGCACAACATCATGCTGTTGATTGTTGTATTTGACCTCAAATGAGGTAGGTATAGCATCTTTATCAATGAGCTCAGCAAGTCTAGTGTCTTTGTAATCAGGATTTTGAGGTTCGAAAAAATCAAAAATCTCCTTGTCTTGTATGTCGTTTATGTCTACAATTTGTTGAAAAGGATCATTGGTAAAAAAAACCTTTCCGTCGTAGCCAACACCAAAAGCTATGATATCTGATTGTCCGAGAGAACGCTCCAGTTGCTTGCGATGTTCGAAAGCCTCCTTAGAGGGTGTCAGATTCAGTGTAGGTTTCTCTTCCTTTTTAATTGGTGCAGCATGAAATACCAGTAGGGTAGAGATACCATCAATTTCAATTCTCTCGAATTGTGGCTCTTGAAATTTGGGAAGGGTAGGATATTTGCTCAGGTCATAAGTGTTAGAGCTTGCTCCTTCATCAAGGATACTCGGAAACTGGTCCAGCAATCCGTCAATGCTAGGAGGATTCATATCCAGCATTTCAGCCAATTCCGAGTTATACTCGGTGATTTCATCTCGTTTTATAATCGCATAAGGTTTTCCGAGCTCCGAAAGGGCTTTTAGATGAGAGGATAATAGGGGCGAAAGTTTATTAGCTACATTTGCTGTACTCATAGTTTTTTGGACTAAGTCGATAAAAGTACTGGAAATTGATCCTATTTTCAATCATTAAGTAACCTCTTACGCGTGAAGAAATCAAAACTATTGGTTGTGATAGCTGGTCCCACGGCTATTGGGAAGACTAAACTAACCATAGATTTAGCCAAACGGTTTTCGTCAGAGATCATCTCGGCAGATTCCAGACAGGTATTTAGAGAATTAGAAATTGGTACCGCCAAGCCGGATGCCAGTGAATTGGCGGAAGCGAAACATTACTTTATCAATACACATTCTGTTCATGATCCATTCAGTGCAGGAGATTTCGAGCGAGAAGGTCTACGTTTATTAGCGACACTTTTTGAGCACCTAGATGTGGTATTTATGACTGGTGGGTCTGGTATGTACATTGATGCGATATGTAAGGGGCTTGACGAAATGCCAGCCATACCCATAAATATTCGTGATCATCTAATGCATCGTTTAAGAGACGAGGGACTTTCGGTGTTGCAGGAAGAACTTAGAACCAAGGATCCTGAATACTTCGAAGAAGTAGATATTCAAAATTCTCAACGCGTGGTGAGGGCTTTGGAAATGATAGAGGGTACGGGACAAAAATTCTCCTCTTTCAGAACCCAAAAAAAAGAGGTTGATCGTCCATTTTCAATACTTAAGGTGGGATTAGAAATGGAGCGCGAGAAGTTGAATGAACGTATAGATCTCCGCATGGACATGATGATCGAAGCAGGGCTGTTTGAAGAGGCGAGGACTTTTCATCCGTTGAAACACATTAATGCACTTCAAACGGTTGGGTATCGTGAGATATTTGACTTTTTTGATGGTATATACGATCGTGAGGAAGCTGTTCGTCTGTTGAAAAGAAATAGCCGAAGATATGCTAAGCGCCAAATGACCTGGTTTAAAAGAGATTCAGACTATCACTGGTATCACCCGCAGCAACGGGAAGAAATTGTACAATTAATTGAACAGAGAGTAGACGCAATCAGAGAAATATAAGTTCGTCACAGTAGTCTTTCATTAGGTTTTCATCATGTGACACCAGTAACATTATTTTATGCTGTTGTACTTTAAGTATGTCAAGCATTTTATGCTTGTTCTTAGCGTCTTGCGCTGAAAATGGTTCATCGAGCAGTAAGATGGTATTATCTCCTGCGAGTGCTCTAATAAAGCCAAATCGCTGTTGTTGTCCTCCAGAGAGGTAGTTTGGTTTTTTATGGATATGGGGTGTCAAGGCTAGGTCTTCCATAAACGACTTCAAGCCATCAGATATGTGTTGGCTAGCGAACGCTATGTTCTGCCGCGCTGTCATATGTGGGAACAATACAGTGTTTTGAGGTAAATAGCCGATATTTCTATTTCCAATAGGCAGTTGAGTCTTTTTCTGCTCATCAAACCATAGTTTTCCATTGAATTCGATCGTTCCTGAACTCGGCTTATCAATACCAGCGATACACTTGAGTAGTGTTGACTTCCCACTTCCCGAAGGCCCTACTACTCCCAGAATGCCGTTTGATTGGGTATAAAAAGATACGTCAAGTTCCTCGGTGCGATTGAGCTTCTTTTTAATATTTACCTTCAGTTCGTTAACCACTTTTTATCAAGGGAATAAATGGTCGTTAAAACAACCGTGGAAAATAAGAGCATTATTCCAGCATAAACACCTGCAGTATCCAACCGCAATGCCTCCATCTCGTGATAAATAGCGATGCTAGCCACGCGTGTTTCATCAGGAATATTGCCACCAATCATTAAGATAACCCCAAACTCTCCGATGGTATGCGCGAAAGACAGTACTACTGCTGAAATGATCGCTCCACGAACTTGGGGTAAAAGAACCTTTAGATAAGTGGTCCATTTCGATTTTCCCATGGAGTAGGAGACCCACCGAAAGTCATTGGAAAGATTTTCTAGGGAAGAATAGATGGGATTTATCATGAATGGGAGACTGTAGATCACCGAACCTAGTAAAATACCTTCAAAGCTGAATGCCAAATTTTTACCTGTTACTGTTGTCCAAACCTTTCCAAGGATATGATCTTTATTGAATGATAACAATAAATAGAAACCAAGAACGCTAGGCGGTAAAACCATCGGTAAGGTTATAATGGCACGAACAACTGATTTGCCTGGAAATTTATAGGTATGAAGATAAAATACCAATGGAATGGCTATGGCGAATAATATGACGGTGGTAAGTGCCGATAGCTTCAAGCTTAGTACAAAAGGAGTCCAATCAATAGTGTCCCAACTCATTGTTATTGACTTCTAAATTAAACTCGTTAAGCATTTTGGCTGAAGTCTCTGAGATAAGGAAGTCAAGAAATCTATTCACTGTTAGCGTTTCATTTAAAATTACTATTTGGTTGATTGTAGCGTAGGTTTTCATCACAGTCCAATAGCCGTTTCCTGATGGTAATGGTATTGCGCTGCTTGCCGTAAAGCCAATATCTAGCGTTCCAGACATGATAAATTGATTGACTTGACTGACACTATTTCCCACAATAAGTTTACCTTCTAGGGTTTGCGTAGCCACTTTGGAAGAGATAAGCTTTCGTGCTAATGCGCCAAAAGGAGCAAGTTCTGCATCAGCGATGCCAATCCTGGATGCTTTCAAAATGGTTGATGTCAAGTTTGTAATACTATCCCTAGACCAAATGGCCAAAGTGCTTTTGCAAAATTCCAAAGGTGTAGATTTGGCATGACTACTTGCATGTAAAAGAATTCCATATTTAGGATCTGCTGAAATGAATAAGTCAAATGGAGCTCCATTTGTAATCTGGTTAAACAATACTCCCGACGCACCGATACTCATTTTTATTTCATGTCCAGGATCTGTTGAATGATATTGTCTAATTATATTTTCCAAGGGACGAACTAAGCTGGATGCTACAGCTATTCGTATGATCTCTGCATTTGAATGGACAGGGAATACTATTAAAATTGAAACTAGAAACGCTTTCATCCACCTATAGTTGACATAGAAGAAAACACGTCATGTTTTTGATAGTTTGCTTCCGCAGCAAACCCATCCTTTGGCTTTTGTCCAATGGAGGATTTAATTACAGATATCAGCTCTTCATCACTGCAGTTATCTCGAAGTAAGGATTTGAGACTAGTGCCATTTTTTTGATATAAGCAGGTTTTCAACTCTCCTGTGGCCGTAATACGCATTCGGTTACAGTCACCACAAAAAGTTCGAGAATAAGCTGGAATAATACCGATACTGGTCTCATATCCATCAATCGTATAATTAACTGATGTGCTTCCAGGAGCATTGATTCTGGGAAGTAAGTTGCCAAATTCCGCCTCCAACATGTCTTTAATATGTAGATGCGTTAAGGGCTTAACTAGTTCAGTTTTATCATTTTTTCCGTTAAACGGCATTTCTTCAATATAACGTAACGCTACTTTGTGCTTAAGCGCAAATTTAGCCATGTCAATTACCTCATGATCATTACTGCCATTCATAACGACCATATTCAGCTTTATATGAAGGCCTAAATCCAAAGATTCATATAGAAAATCAAGTGTAGGTAATAGACTATCAAACCTTGTGATATTAAAAAAGTTGGTTCTATCCAGACTGTCCAAACTAAGGTTGAGACTATTTACATTAGACTTTTTTATTTTGTCCAGATAAGCATGTGCTATAAGGCCGTTTGTAGTAATATTGACGGCGTCTACCTTGGGCAATTGTGATATATCCTCTATTAGTTCCATGATACCAGACCGAGCGAAAGGCTCTCCTCCAGTAATCCTTACTTTATTTATACCTTCTTGAGATAGGACAGAAGTAACGCGAAATAGTTCTTCCAATGTAAGAATTTCCTTTTTTGGAAGGAACTTCATGTTTTTAGTGGGCATACAATACGTACATCGCAAATTGCATTTATCCGTTACTGCGAGCCGTAAGTAGCTTATTTTTCTTCCAAACTTATCTTCAAGCATACCCATTACAGTTTGCAAAATTAATGAAATAGGAATTATTTAAGTAGGAAACAACTTTGGATCGAGTAGTAAATTGAATTTTAAGATGTATCAGACTGCTTAATTTGGATGGATTTAAATATTTGAAGTTCGATTGAGGTTTACTTTGATGATTCTCTTAACATGGAATCCCTAAACCGAACCTTTCAAATCAATTTTTCAGTTTAATTATCTTATTAATTCCATATAAATTTCCTGCTAAATCAGTTTATTAACGTAGAGATATATGGCTTTGATAAAACCAGTTTTGGGTAAGGCACCACAAATAGGAGAGGACACTTGGCTTGCTGAAAATGCCACTATTGTCGGTGATGTGGTGGTTGGACATCACTGTTCGGTTTGGTTTAGTGCAGTAGTTCGCGGAGATGTGAACTATATTAAAATTGGCGATTACAGTAACATCCAGGATCGCGCCGTAATTCATGGTA
>CAYMST010000014.1:12923-19884 GCA_964393115.1 uncultured Roseivirgaceae bacterium
ATGAAAAGTCCCCAACAAATATTGGTAGTCATGTGAGCATTGGACATAATGCTTTAGTTCATGGCTGCACGTTGATGGATAATGTACTTATTGGCATGGGAGCAATCGTTATGGATGGTGCGGTGGTAGAAGAGGGTGCAATTGTAGCTGCTGGTGCCGTGGTATTGGAAGGAACCATAGTTGAAGCGGGGAGTATTTACGCTGGGGTACCGGCCAAGAAAGTAAAGAAAGCGGAAGGAGATACTAAGGCGATGATCAAACGTATTTCTGGAAATTATTTGAAATACTCAGGCTGGTTTAAAGAGCAGGAATGAGATATGAAATCCAAGTGACCAATATCGATCACTTGGATTATATGGAGTCCATTTCAACAGCGTGTTGCTATATTTTCTATCAGCTATTAAATAGACTTTATATAAAACTCTTAAAAATAGAGAGGACACTTTGGATGCCTTGAAATATTTAGCTCTCGTCTAAAAGTCAACATGATTTCATGAGATCCCGCCGAATATTGTCCCAATTGGTTGGTAACAATGTCATAGGCATAGCCAAATCTAAAGTTATCATTGAGTACTAACTGCATGAGCAATATCATCTCACCACCCCTTCTATAGGTAAGTCCTGCATAAGCCATTTCTTCAAAGATCAAATTGGCCGTGATATCATACCCAAGTTCATTCCCTTCCTTGTAAGTAAGAATTGTATAAGGATGAATTTTTATTGAATTGGTTAAATCCCACACCGCTCCAGTTGCCATATAGTATGTTCTGATATCCCGTTGAGTGCTTTCCTCTAATTTGAAGTGCTTGGGCTGCATGATAAATGGTACCGAGAGGCCAAAGAACCACTTAGGATTGGCGTAATATACACCAGTACCAAAATTAGGTCGGAAACGTTGTCTCCCATTAACAAATAGCGGATCTTCTGGATTTAAGAACGTTCGACCTGAAAAATCAGAGTATTTATAATTTACTGATGCTTGGAGCCCTAGAGATAAAATGCCATGTGACATTGGGATCTTATACGAGTACATTCCAGCGAAGCTATTTTCTACGTGGTCACCAATTTCATCACGCATGGCCATAAAACCAACTCCTACAAGGTTATGCCATACCGAAGTGTGGGCCGTAAATGCTTGAAGGTTTGGTGCTCCATCTATATTCACCCATTGATCTCGATGGGTCAATGAAGCACTGAAAATGTTCAAACTACCCGCATAGGCTGGGTTTATCGTCAGACCATTATAAAGTCTTGTAGACATAATTTGCTGCTGCTGAGCATGTGCACTTACCGTCACTAAAAAGAGACATAGCGCTAGCGATATTTGTGTTTTAAACAATCTCATTTTCAGTTTATTACCTTACAAGTTCTAAATAACCTTGAATTGGGTCAGAATCATCACCTTTTTCTACGATATAGAAATACGTTCCTTCTGGAAGAGCACCTGTTCCGATCCTGTTGCTAATACCTGAGAAGCTTTGATTTCCTACCTGGTTTTGATATTGAAATCTAGTGCCATTCTCGAGATTTTCCCAGACTAAGATACCTGCTCTGTTGAAAATCTTAACGGTAGAGCTAGGGAAGTCCTCAATACACTCTATGCGCATGTAGGCATTTAAGTCATCACCATTATCCGATATAGCGTTGTATACCAGGATGTCACCTTTGATGTCAAACTCGGCTGAGCCCTTACAGCCATCGTTATCTACGACATCAAGTCGATATTGTCCTGGGCTAAGGTCACCAATTGCGGCATCCTGAGATGAGGTTAATAGTACATCCCCGAACTCGTCCTTTTTATACCATGTAGCTCCCTGGAATGCTAAACTCTTATTAGGAGTTATGAAATCAACGTTTGCAAATCCGTTATAGCCTGACAATGGGTTTCCATTACTAAATAATGTGAAACAACCCGAATTTACAGTTCTAATGCCGATGATTGGGGTAATGGTATCCAAGGCAATTTCCACTGGATCGGAGAATTCCGAAGGACATTCCGAAAGTCTTTCAACAGCTTGAACAATATAGGTTCCTACTGATAAGTTTGACAAGGAATCAACGCCTTCTGCAATAAGAGTTGTATCTATGGCATTATACCAGTTGAAATCTAAGGTTTCTGTATCATTACTGAAAGCGACTACTTTTCCATTAGGATTTTCTAAATCACATTTTGTATTGTTGTTTTTTAGACTCAAGTCAGGTACCAGAACTACAGGTAAATCTGCCGGTATCGTAAATGTTTGTTCTGCTGTACATCCTGTGATTTGATTTTCCACAACCACCGTGTAAGGAGTATTTGCAAGTCCAGTAGCAATAGCAAATTGACTTACGGTATCAGCAGTATTCAATTCACTTCCCGATCCTTGCAGCCAGATAACATTCACTGGAACTACGTCATCTCCGGTATCCACGCCAAACGAGGTCTGCGCCTTACCGTTAGGGTTGCTCGGATTACATGTCGTGAGTTTCAGTAACGTGTCGATCTCAAACATAGGAGGAGAGGTAGCATCCTTAATGGTTACCGTATCATAAGCATAGCAGTTTTCATCATACTCCGCTTGAGTCCTTACTGTATAGATACCGGCTTTCAATTCATTCATTACAGCACTATCTTCTAGGAAGACGGCGGTGGAGATATTTGAATCATCGACTAAACCTTCATACCAGGCGTAGTTGACATCCGTCAGAGGACGGTCCTCGCCATATATATTAGTCAAAGTTCCATCCACCTGGGACTCATTTAACAAGATGGCCTGAGCGAAAGCAACACCAGATCCAATATCGTCGAAACAGAATATATCATCACTTGAGGTACTTACAATTCTGATGCCGTCATGGAAGATATTCAGCGCAGGAACCTCTATTACTTCGCTGGTTACACAACCGGATACTCCATCAGTGACGTCGGCTTGGTAGAAACCAGTGAGCAACTCTGTGATTCCAGATGTTGTAGCACCTGCTATTGGTTCGACAGTACTTCCATCAACGGTTGACCATTGATAGGACACGTTGCCTTCTGAAATCAAGTTAAGTTCCGAAGTGTCAATAGCTAAGGCACCTAACCCTTCAGCCGTATTACAAAGAATGTTTCCTATGCTCAACGTGGTGTCAATTCGAACAGTAGGCCTAAGGGTACTATCGGCTACAAAGGCTTCGACTACTAATTTCGTTTCACACAGTGTATTGATATGGCGGCCTTCGATATAATAATTTCCAGCGGCTAACCCTTCGAAAACACCAGCTGCTGTTATGGTGTCAAATGGAGTGGTCAAAGACGGAAGGGTATCATAAATAAAGTATTGATAATCCGCTACATCGCCAATGGATGTTCTTAAGATCTCAACGCTACCGTTTGCTGGGATACAGAAGGTTTGGGCAACAGTAACAATGGAATCTATTCTATACACATCCTCATTGCTTTTTTCGAGAACAAACTGTTCCTCTGCAGCACATCCGGTAGTGTTGTTGGTAGCCAGTAGGGTATAGGTGGCAGCGGAAAGACTATCAACTGAATTATCGGTATCTGACAATCTTGTGCCCGTAGTATCTGCTCCTATAAACCAAGCAAAGCTATGATTCGTACCTTCATCACCATCTGCTGTTGCTGAAATAGCACCGTTAGGAACTGCTGCGTCGTCACATCGTGTATCAGCACTTAACAACTCAAATTGAATACTTGGTGCTACTGTAGAATCACCAATTTCAAATGTATATACTTCCTGCGTTTCACATCCAGAAGCCACATGTGTTATCAGCACATCGTATCTTCCTGCACCTAGGTTAGCTTGTGAACTCTGCGAGCCGTTTGCTGTACCGATGATATCATTATTACTACTAGCTCCATTGTACCAAGTGAATGTAAAGTCACTGAGACTCTCACTTGCCCCGTTGTAGTTGATAGTACTGAATGCGGCACTTCCATTTGGAGTACTACATAATGTACTGGCTTGCTGCGTAGCAGCTGTAACTACCGGGTAGAACGCTGCCGTGTCAAGCTCGACGGTCAACATGGCCGAGCAACCAGAGGTATCGTTAGTCGCTAAGATCGTATAGAAGTCTCCTCCAAGATTCGCAATGGAGTCTGTACTTCCCGTTACGATAAGATTTGTAGCGGACGTATCGCTGCCGTCAAACCAACTTAGGGTAATAAATGATGGCAACGTTGCGGCACTGTCGATTTGTGCTTTTATTGCTCCGTTAGCAGGACTGTTACACCCAATATTCTCTTTCGTAGTTACGCTGATAAACGGATTCGTGGAGAAGTCTTGAATGATCGCAACTGCCGGAGCACTGGTACATCCCGTAAGCGTATCGGTTACGGAAACGTAGTAATCTCCTGTCTCTAGATTATTGCGCGTACCGAAGTTAGCATCACCAAATTGTTGTGTCAACGTAGCGGCAGCTGACAGATCATCAAACCATTGAATAGTATATTTTGATAATGTACTATCGGTTACATCAACATTCTCTAGTGCAATGCTACCGTTGGCCGTTCCGGCACAAATCGTATTATTAGTTATCCTAGCCGTTGGAATGACCACCACAGGGAAGCTAAGCACTTCATCAACAAGTGTTGTGAAGTTAGCCGAGCAACCTGTAACGTTATCTTGTACGCGTACGGTGTAATTTCCAGAGTCTAGTCCATATAGGGTAGCTTGATAGTCATTCGCTCCAGAGCTAATGGAATCCTGACCCGTAATGGAATTGGTAGGATTTAACCCTTCGAACCATCCAAAGTTAAACCTTGAAGTGCCTCCGAAGTTGCTTCCGCCATAAGATGCGGTGGCTACAATATTCCCGTTCGGCACGTTGGCAAGTGTATTGTCACAACCGTTATTGGCGGTGACACTAAACTCAATATCAGGATTAGTTAGACTATCCAGCACAGTAATGCTAAATGATTCAGGCTCTGTACAACCTTTGACATTGTTGGTAACATAGACTTCATAAGTACCACCAAGTAGGCTATCAACCATACCACCAGAGATGTTTGTAGTAATGGTGTCTTCACTTTCATTTCGCCATAAGAAGCTATAGTTGGTAATGTCATTGGCTACGCCGTTTTCAATTACTTCTTCTATGGTGATAGAACCAGTACCGTTGGTTCCTGAACAGTAAATGTTCTTGGTAGTCGAGAAAGCGGTATCTAATACAAAAATTTCATCTTGACGAGAGTCAAGTGTAAATGTGGAAGTTGCGCTACAATTCCTGTAGGGATCATTAGTGTCGGTAACCACAATCGTATATTGACCAGCACTTAACCCTGAATAGGCTGTATCATTTACCTGAGTCGCAGATCCTGATCCGACTAATGGGGTAGAAACGTCAGCACCTCGGTACCATTCGAAGCTATAGTTGCTAGCGGTAATTGATCCGCCGCCTTCATTAACGCCTACACTAAGTATTCCATCTCCATCAGTGGTGCTATTACAGTAGCTTGATGGTTCGACCTCGGTGAACACAACAATAGGAACCAGTGAACTGTCACTGACCTCCAATGCTATATTCGCACTTGTGGTACACCCGGTAATATCACTTTCTATACTAACGGAATAGGTTCCGGCCGCTAAGCTGTCGACCCTATTATTAGTAGAACCATTGCTGCTTGATAGGTTTGTAGTTACTGAAGCTCCTGTTGAATCGAACCACGTAAATGTGAAGTTGGCCACCGAAACGCTATCATTTCCTTCTCTAACGGAAAGTATCTCTATGGCTCCGTTGAAATCCTCTTCACAATTGTTGTTTCCAAAGATACTGTAGTCTTCTGCTTCCAAAGAAATGTTCAATGGATCGTTGGTTACTTCAATAGAACTAGTGGAAGTACAATTTTCATTGGTTCCACTTGTATCCGTGACTATGATCGTGTAAATGCCATCAGCAAGTCCGTTATATCGAGAGAATCCATATCCCTCCACAGTGTCGGCGGTGGCTTGTAAGGAACCGGTTAATTCATTTCCAGCAGTTGCCGCATCTCCCCTGTACCACGTATATGAATAACCAGATTTGATTAAGGTGTCGCTTTCTTGAACTTGAATATCCAGTATTCCACTTCCTTCGTTACCCGGAGAACAGTAAGTGTCCTCTGCCACTTGACTTAATACCGGAATTGGTACTGCTGAACCATCCTCAATCTCAATATCGAATGTGTCAGACTGACAACTCAGAGAATCGGTTATGGTTACCCTGTAAGTACCCGCTTGCTGATTAACAATATTTGGTAAAGAATCCAACGTGTTTCCTGCAGGGTGAACCCAAGCAAGGTTGAAGTAGTTGGCGTCTTTCTCCATTCCATTGACCGATACCGAATTGATAGCAATGGCACCGTTTACTGGATTACAATTGGTATTTGGAGTTATATCAATACTATCGAGCGTTAAGTTGAAGTTAAGAACGGAGTCTTCAACAGTAACCTGAGTAGTAGAGTTACATCCAATGCTTGGATCTTCATTGTCCGTAGCGGTAATTCTGTAAGTTCCCGGCGATAGAGTGTCAACCGTGTAGGTGCTTGCGACCAAAACATTATCACTATTGTAAATCTGGAACGAATAGTTGCTTACCGTATCGTCAACAATTGAAGCTGTGATTACACCTTTATTATCGTCGTTACAAGCATAGTCATTGACAATGTCGACTTGTATAACTGGTTGAGAAGTGTTGTCCAGTACATCAATACTGAAGGTATCAGAAATACACTCGAGTCCGTCTTTTACAGTGACTAGGTAATTGCCCGCTTGCAGGCTATCAATAGTTTGAATTGAATCAGTAGGCTGCGAACCATCAGGATTAATCCAGTCGAAAGTGAAATCACTCGAACTAGTCTCTATGTTATTTACCGCTACCGAATTGATAGTAATGGCACCGTTTACTGGATTACAATTGGTATTTGGAGTTATATCAATACTATCAAGCGTTAAGTTGAAGTTAAGAACGGAGTCTTCAACAGTAACCTGAGTAGTAGAGT
>CAYMST010000014.1:19984-24797 GCA_964393115.1 uncultured Roseivirgaceae bacterium
ACCGCTACCGAATTGATAGTAATGGCACCGTTTACTGGATTACAATTGGTATTTGATGTGATGTCAATACTATCCAGTGTGATGTTGAAGTTAAGAACGGAGTCTTCAACCGTAGCTAGCGTCGAAGAAGAACATCCTAAACTAGTACCCTCACTGTCAATCACATCTATGCTGTAGGTTCCTGGAGATAGCGTGTCTACTCGGTGTGTACTGGCTACCAAAGCGGAACTCACACTATTGCGAATTTCAAAGATGTAATTGGTCGTGTCTCCACCAACACTTGCGAATAATTGTCCTTGGTTATCATCATTACATGCATAGTCGTTGATAATACTAAACTCGATTACCGGGAGCGTAACATCTTGTTCTATAGTCATAAAGGTAGAGTCACTACAATCGGTATTGGTATTAAAGAATATCACTTTGTATTCTCCTTGCGAAAGACTATCTATTCTGGAATTATTAGTTCCTGATAAATTCGTAGTGATCGTATCAGAGCTACCAGTTTCGTACCAGGTAAACTCAAAGTTCGAGAAGTCTGTGGTAGCAACATTATCAACAAGAATTGAATCTACCTGAATAGACCCATCTGCATATGGTGAACAATTCATGTTGTCGCCTGACGTGTAGTCACCTTCAAGAATACTCAGTACCTCTAGGTCTTCTTCTACTTCAAGTGTCGCCGAATCTTGACAACCTGTACTATTTTCAACAACTAATATGGTATAATTCCCACTGGATACACCGCTGAGCGTAGTACTAGAACTTCCTGAAATAGACCCACCATCACTAAGTGCTGAAGCAGTATTTGTACCAGCATACCATGATAACGTATAGTTAGAGGCAGACTGACTGACTCCAGCCAGATTAGCAATTGAAGCCGTCAATTGTCCATTACCTTGATTTGAGGTGGTCAAACAAGAGTTGTCAATTTGATCTTGAACAATGCTGATGACCGGCTCTTCGCTATCCCTTCCGATGACCACAGACACGGTGTCTGTTTGACAACCGTCAGTGGTGTTTTCGGCGTGCACGAAATACGAGCCTTCTTCTCTATTTTGAATTAAAGAGTCTGTGACACCAAGTGAATTTGGAATACTGGTCTCATGCCAGGTGAAATCATAGTCTGATGTGTTTCCATCTATTTGTGCAGAACTAACACTAGCAGCACCATCTGGTGATGAACAAGATACTTGATTACTAATGGTTACACCTGTGATCGTAGGGTTATTTGGATCATCTAAAACTTCATAGGTCTGAGTAACACTACAACCATTTGAAGTGGTACCAGAATTAAGTCCTAGTCTTGTTATTTCTACCGTGTAGGTTCCGGGGGTTAATGATGCATAAGTGTCGGTGTTCGTACTGGAGGTTGACCTTAGTGCACCTCCTGACACTGTAGATCCGGCATACCAGTCAAACTGGAATTGTCCATCTTGAATCACATCCTCGTCCTCTTTTTCAACTGAAATTTCGATTGACCCACTTCCGCCAAAAGAGGTAGTATCACAAATAGTGTTGTTCACAATATCTATAGCTGAGATAATTGGACCGTAAGCTTCTTGTGATACCGTGTCGATAGCAGTCCTCGTCCAACATTGTGCGCCATTAAAGTCTGCTTGCTCACGGGCAATAGCCGTATATGTACCTGATGGTAAATTGACAAATTCAGCCGAATCGTTATCATTAGTTAGGGAGTCACCATTTACTTCAATAGGGTAGGTGATGCCATTGATGACATATTGTGTTGTTCTATCTGCCGGTATTCCATTTCCAGCATATAAATAGAAATTAAAATTATTAACTGATACCGAGCCAACTCCGGCATTGGCAATACTAACTCTGGCCACACCATTATCTGGACACAAGGTAACCGGTTGGATATCTAAGGTCGTTGTCGTCTCTTGATCTGTATAACCAAGGTCTATTATCGATTGATATCTACAACCAGTACTTGATTCTATGGCTACAGCTGAAAATAGATAAGACCTGACAGCCGTTAATTCAGTGGAGGTCGTCGTAGAAGTAATTTGTGGATTTACAGCAACCGTATCCTCAGTATTAGTAGGACCATATATTGCTTCGACACCATGTTCTATGTTAGTGCTCGATGTATCATTGATATAATCATCAGAGCCAGGGTACCATTCAAATGTGAACGAACTACTTCCTGGTGAGTCGATTTGTGCACTCACGCCACCATTTTCTTCAGAACAAAAAGAAGGAGTGGCCAATACACCAGTAGAAAGCGTAAAATCTTCTCGAGCATCTTCTATCTCAAAGGTCTCAAATCCTGAAACACAATTTGTAGTGCTATCGGTTACGAATACTGTATAGCTTCCTGGCATTATTCCCCCAAGACTATCACTAGAGGCATCTGATATTATTGATCCATAACCCAGTGTATCACCCACACTAATGAGCTCTGAAGTATCATTGCCCAAATACCATTGGTATGATAAGCCAGTATTTGAATATCCAGTTACACTAGAGACTGACGTACTTACTTTAATATAAGCGTCGGAAGGACTACATACTTCTAAGTCTTTGCTTGACTCTAGTGATAGTTGAACAGTAGGTTGATCATCAAGAATTGTTACTGTACTATCCGTACTACATGCCGTAGCATCTTCCGTTATTTGAACCGTGTAAGAACCATCTTCCAAACTATCCAAGGATGCTTCAGTGGCTATTCTACTACTACTTAACGTTGATCCACCTCTGAACCATTCAAAAGTAAATCCTGCTGGTCCTCCTGTTACGCTGGCCGTTACTTCACCTAGCGGGTTTGAAATGTCACATGAATATTGATCTTTGACAACGGATGCCTGTATAGTAGGGTAGGTGATTGCATCATTTACTTGAACCGTTAGCTGGTCAGAGTAACAGCCATACTCGTCATCCAACATTCTCACCGTATAGAATCCGTCATCAAGGTTAGCTAAGTTATCGCTATCGGCCCCAGTAACTGGTGCATTGGAGTTTCCTGTACCTTTGGTGTTAACTAGATCCATTCCGTTTGTTAGTTGAGTACCGGTTACGGAATTACCAATATACCATTCAAAGGTCGTATTTGATGACACTGAATTGACATTGTCTAAGCTTACGGCTCCATTTGGATAACTACCCGCATCCTCACAGACAGTCAAGTCTGTAATGGTTAAATCAGCCGCAATACTACTTATTGTCGGTATGGCTAGCTCATCGACAACGGTAAACTGGAATGACTGTTGACATTCGGTTGTAGTATCAGTTACTTGGACCGTATAATTACCTGCGGGTACCTGTGATAATTCATTTCTGTTTTGAATCCCAACAGATAATGGGGTAGAAGTACCCGTTCCATCAAACCAATCGTAATCGTAATCATCGTTGTCCGTTACGGTTAAAGCACCCGTGAAAGCTGAAGTTGCAATGCTAGTATCACAGACTAAGTTGTTTGCTGAGCCATCTAACGTAATTGTAATAGGCACAATCACTGAATCTACTTGTGTAGTAATTGGGTTAGAGAAACAACCTGTAACCGAATCTACGAGCATTAGGGTGTACTGTCCGGCATTTAATCCTTGTACCGAGTCAGTGCTTGCACCTAGTATGACTTTATTGGCATCGATGTTGATGTTTTTGAGTACATAAATAGTATCGCCATCTGCAAGCTGATTTGAGGTGTCAGCCCCAAAGCTCCAGATGTAACCGTAGGTTCCAGATCCGCCTTCAATACTATCGGTATCAAAAGAAACTGACCCGTTCGGGAAGTCAGAGTCATCTTCACAGACATTTAAATTTGAAGCCGAAAGTCCACCACTACCAATGGAGAAGTTGGTGATAGAATCCACCACCGTATAGGTAAATGTCTCGATACAAGCATTATCATTATCAGTGACTTTGACTGTATAGTTACCAGCTGGTACTTCCGACAATTGGTTATTCGTGGCGTTACCCACGTTCAGAGTCGTTAACGTATCCGATCCTTGGAACCAAGTGTAGCTGTATGAGGCACCTGCGTCAGTTGGGTCCACCGTTAGAGCACCCGTAAATGCTGAAGTAGCGATGCTGCTATCACACACTTGGTTGCCCAATGAGGATGTTAACGTAATACTTGGTAAATCAATTATCGAGTCAATTTCGGTAGTAATAGGGTTTGAGAAACAACCCGATGCTGAGTCTACCATCATGAGGGTGTATTGACCAGCGTTTAGTCCCTGCACTGAATCGGTAGTTGCCCCTTGAATATCTTGACCCGTTAAGTTGATATTTTTTAATTCGTAAATGGAAGAATCATTAGTTAGCTGATTCGTCGTGTCAGCTCCAAAACTCCATATGTATCCATAAGTACCGAGTCCACCTATGATGCTATCGTTATTGAAATATGCCGATCCATTCGGGAATTCACTGTTGTCTTCACAGTTATTGTGGTTAGTAGCAGCTAGTCCTCCAATATTGATGGAGAAGTTACTGGTAGAATCAACAACGGTATAGGTAAAGGTTCTGATACAAGCAGCATCATTGGTTACGGCAACTGTATAGTTGCCAGCAGGAACTTGTGATAGTTGGTTATTCGAAGCGAGACCTACAGTGAGTGCTGTTAGTGTATCTGATCCTTGGAACCACTTGTAGTTATAGCTATTGCCGGCATCCACCGGATCAACAGTGATCGATCCATTATAGTCATTGGTAGCGATATCGATATCACAGACGGTATTTTTAGCGGAGCTAGTCAGTTCTACTTCTGGTAATTCGATCAAAGAATCTACCTCAGTAGTAATTGGGTTAGAGAAACAACCTGTAACCGAATCTACGAGCATTAGGGTGT
>CAYMST010000014.1:24897-37852 GCA_964393115.1 uncultured Roseivirgaceae bacterium
AATTCGATCAAAGAATCTACCTCAGTAGTAATTGGGTTAGAGAAACAACCTGTAAGCGAGTCAACTAATACAAGCGTGAATTGTCCGGCGTTTAGTCCTTGTATGGAGTCTGTAGTAGCTCCAGCCACCAACTTATTGGCGATGCCATTGATATTTAAATTATCGGTAAGCTGGTTGGTGACATCAGCACCATCACCCCAAATAAAGCCATAGGTACCAGAGCCGCCGACTACGTTGTCCGTGTCAAACGAAACAGACCCGTTCGGGAAGTCAGGATCATCCTCACAAACTGTCAAATTCGTAGTGGTAAGATCATCAATATCTATTGAGAAGTTAATAGTAGAGTCCGTGACTGTAAATGTTTGGGTGTTGGTACATTTAGTATTTATATCCGATATCTTAACCGTATAGTTTCCGGCAGGAATATTCATTAGACTATCACCAAGGTCAGAAGCGGTAAACAAAGTGTCTTCATTGATCGCATAAGTGGTGTCATTTCCTAGGAACCATGTATATTCATGAGATGCATTACCATCTAATATTAATCCACCATTGTAGCTCCTATTAGAGGATATACTGGTATCACATACTGTGTTTCTAATGAGTTGATCCAAGGAAACCGTTGGCAAGGAGGTATCTTCCCCTATACTAGTTGTGAAAGGAGAGGAGGTACAGCCTGTAGCTGAATCCAAAACCAAAACCGAGTATTGGCCTGTGTTAAGACTGGCTAGGGAACCTTCAACACTTAAATCAACACTGTCAGCTTGACTTAGTGTATCCCCAGTAGTCGATGATCCGGCGAACCAGAAATATCCGTAGTCACCGCTCCCGGTAATGTTATTCAATGTTATCGAACCATTTGGATAGTCTATAGCACCATCACAAACTGTTACATCCGTCTCTACAACATCTGCGTCAATTAAATTGACTACAACAGGATAGGTAAAGCTATTTTCAATTTCAAATTCAGAGCTTCCAGTACAATTTGTCAAGTCCTGTGTGATTTGGACCGTGTAGTATCCACTAGAAAGTCCTGATATCGTAGTGCCTGTTTCACCTGTTATGATGTTTGCAGCCAACGTATTTTGTCCTTCATACCATTGGAAACTATAGTCAGAAGCATTTAAGCTATCCACTTGAATGGTTATTTCACCACTGTAGGCACCTACAACATTTACATCACAGACGATATTAGAAGTAGTGTCATCCAAAGAAGCGGTAGGTGAATATAGGTTTTGACCAACGTTGACAGTCGACGTGGAAGAGAAACAACCATTTGCCGAATCCAATACCACCAATGTATATTGTCCTGCAAGTATATTTCTCAGGTTGGATGGGTCATCTAGGTTCACTAAAGCCTGAGCGCCTGATAAGGCAACACTATCTTGGATAATACTATCTGCATCGTCTGTAGATCCTTTATACCATGTATATGAATACGTACTAGAGCCTAGAGCACTACTTGCGTTAATAGAGCCATCAGGAAATGTCGAGCCACCACAAACTAACACGTCACTAACGGAAGCTTGAAGTAAATCACCATCTATTACTGGATCATCGACTACAAAGGCTATCGAATCAAAAGCGGTGGATTGACAGCCGTTAAAGGCACTGGTAATCCTCACCGTATAGGTACCATCAGGTATCTGGCTTAGCGTATCGCCACTGCTATTAATGACAGATCCGTTAACAGCAGCAGTCAACAAATTATCAGTGTTTGTATTGGCTCCTATAAACCATTCATATGTGTGATTGCCAGCACTGTCAGGTATGACGGCAATGGAACCGTTAAATTCTTTTGAAATAGTGCGTGACGTATCACAAACGGTATTTGGAGATATGGTTGAAAACTCGGCTGCAATAATACTTTGGCTCAATCCCAAATTCAGGGTGTAGGGGTCTGAAATACATCCAAACGTATTGTCTTGTACCATCACGGTGTATTCACCGTCTTTCGCTAACGTTATCGTATCATTAGTAGCACCCGAAACTAAATTCGTGCTATCAACAGTATTGGTAGCGAACCATACGAATGTATAATTGGATGGGTCATTGACCGCCGAGCCGTCATAGGTGATATCAACGGAAGCAATACCATCGAACGCATCTGCTGCATATCCACTGGTGTCACAAACCGTATTTTGAGCGATAATATGATCATTTACGATCTCTGGTTGCGTTTGATCTTGATTGAGCGTTATCGTTCTAAAGGACGAACATCCCGTTTCTAGTCTTGTCACTAATACGGTATAGTTGTCAGCAGATAAACCAGAGAGTCTGGAGCTATCTACACCATTTGGAGAAGAGTTATTTCCTGGATCCACACCGTCAACCAGAAGAGTGGAGGTGTCGTTACCGTAATACCATTGAAAACCGACATTATCGGATTCAACACATTCGTCACACATTTCCCCAAAGTTATCTTCGTCCGCCACCATATAAGCGCTAACCACTCCGTTTCCGATGGTACAGGAGGTCTGTGCTGACACCTGACGTACACCTACTTCAGGGTAAATACGCTCATCATATACGGTTAGTGAGCCCACGGTGGTTGAACATCCGGTCGTATCATTGGTAGCGATTACCGCGTAGTTGCCAGCCACTAAAGTATCAATGGCATCCGTTGACTCTCCAGCAATTAGACTATCCGCATTATTTGTAGTGCCATAATACCATGTGAAGGTAAAAGATTCAGTTCCACTGCTACCGATGGTATTCTCGATAAAAGCAGTGATTTTTCCATTTGGATTATCATCATCACAATTAGTTCTGTCCTGAACATTGAACGTATCGAAAGTCGGATCTTCACTGTCATCATCAACGGTGAAGTCTTCAAAAGAAGAACACCCATCGTCTAAATTGGTAACGACTATTCTAAAACCACCGTCTGATAGACCTTCAAATACAAAAGTGGAATCGCTCGCAACCTCAACTGAGTCTAATCTATTAGCTGGTTCTGAGTTATTGCCTTGGTAGATACTAAATCGATATCCTGAAGTGGTAGGCTCGAAAGAGCTTGTGGCTGAGATAGCCAATCGACCATTATTCAAATCAATCAGACAAGCAGTATTCCCATTGGAGCCTTCCAGATTGATCGTCGGCTGATTTTCCTCTAACGGAATTGAGACGTTTACTTCTTCAGACGAACACCCGGTCACCGCATCTTTGATCAGAAGTGTATAATTGGTAGCTAATAATCCCGTAAATATCCCTGTTGTGTTCTGCTGATCTGGAGAGCCGCTGGCATTATTTCCGACATAAAGTTCATAAGTATAGTCCCCACTGGCAACAGAAAGGCTAGCATCTATTTCTCCATTTTCTGGATCGTTACATCCTTTAGATGAAGTAATAGTGATAGCACCTTCAGTAACTTCAACACCTGAGGTGTCGTTCACCACCGTTATGTTATCCAAATCAGAACATCCCGTTACATCATCTACAACTCTGACGGTGTAGGCACCTGCTGATAAGGAGTCCGCATTGTTTCCCGAGACGTTGGCAACCAGATTGGCACTATCAGTATTTAACCCTTCGAAGAAGGTAAATGTATACCCTAGACTATCACCATTTGCAAAAGCAGCGATAGTACCATTTCCACTGATACAGTAATTATTTTCTGTCGCCGAAAGGGTGATAATAGGTGCATCTGCTTCATTCTCAATTTCAACACTGTCGATATTAGATACACAATTGGATGTATTATCGCGTGCTCGAACAGAATAAAACCCTATTTCTAGTCCTGGATAGGTGTCGCCCGTATGATCAGGAGTAAGTTTTACGCCAATACCGTTATACCACTCAAAGGTATAGTCCGAGGTGTTCCCTTCGACATTCGCTGATGCTGAACCGCCACTCAAGTCGTCACAACTCGTGATATTGGTTTTCGAAGTAATAGAAACTGTTGGTCTAAGGAGATCACTTCTTATTTCAGCAGTTGCACTAGATTCACAACCCGAAGAGTTGTCGGTAACCTGAACGGTATATGAAATAGCCTCAAGCCCATTGATAACGTTGCCCGATGCGATTGAGTTAAAAATATCTGTAGCAAAAAACCAATTGAAGTCGTAACCATCGGTAACGCTGTCACCATCTTCTAATACATAAGCCGCAAAACTACCATCAGGTATTTCACAGTTTGTCAATACACTTAAAGTATCGATGGTTAATACCGGAAATTCTGGTACATTATTGATGGTGAGCTCAAGAGTATCAGATGAACAAAAATAGGTGTCATGCAAGGCAAAAATACTATAACTGTTCGGGTTCAAACCATCACCGAGACCTGTTGCCAAGTTGCCAACATAGTTGGCATTGGTGGTGTCTGTTGTTAGGTCGGTATCTACCCAATAAAAAGAAAAATTAGAGACTGAGTCTGCAACATCTGGATCGTTGATCCAAGCTTGCGCTTGTCCATTATCAGGGAAATTGATGTTACAAATATTGTTGTCCTTGAGTTTTAATGTGTCTAGTATAACCGGAAGAGGTTCAACGCGCTCTGCTTCAAGGTTGAAGTTGTTCGTCTTATCACATTCAGCAAACGTTCCCACGGGTTCATTGAAGCCTGCGGCGAGCTCATCAAGATTAAACACTGGATCTCCGCTACCCACATCATTGATCACAACGAATAGATCCATCGGTCCGCCGGTACCTATGACAGTCATGGTTTGCGTAGTCTCCGAACCTTGCGTAAAGTTGTCCAAAAATATTGTATCGGTATTTAGTTTAGTTGCACTTGCGTCGTTATATGGATCACCATCATAAAATGTAACGAATGCCTCCAGGGTAAGGTCTACATCACCGGTATTTCTTACCGTTACTGTAATGTCGAAATCAGTTTCAGTACACTTGAAAGACTCAACGTTGTCAATAGAGACAAACTCTAAGTCAGGTGAAACGTAGGAGGGACATCCGTCAGAATTTAGAAACGGAGCCTGGTTGATGAATGAATTCAAGTAACTTTGACTACCGTTATCACATTCCACCGTACTAAAAACAGCATGATTTTGCTGCTCCCGGGGAATCGATAGATCATCCATGACGTTCACGTTAAAATAGGCATGTTGATTCCAAACCGATCTGGAAGGTTGCCATACCTCACCGTCAGCTGCTTCATATACACGCACCTGACTCTTATTGGAGTTGCTGTAAACAAAATTCCCATCATCATCGGTCAGACAAGTGACACAAATTTCAGACTCTCCATCGCCATCAACATCGGCTACAACGGGGTACTCAAACCAAGTTCGAGATACACAACGTCGAGAGTGTCTCGTGGCACCATTGGCGCCATTGATGATATAAAAATATTGTTCTGATCTATAAATAATCTCTGCCGTTCCATCATCATTAAAGTCAAAAATCGAACACCCCGTAAAACCTGATGATCCCTCATCAATGGTCTTTTTCCAGACCAACTCTAGGGATTCATTTAGACAATACAACTTTTGGTTGGAAACGAAAGATGCGTTCAACTCTCCATCCGAATCCATATCACCTATATTGATAATACCTGTACCTCGGGAGTGATTATTGGTAGGGTCTTGATAGGTCGTTAACAGATCATTTTCAACATCCCAGAAGAAGACTGTTGTGGTAGCCTTATTGGATGTCCCCATGGCACCGGAACCAAGTACATCTAAATGCCCGTCTTTATTAAAGTCGGCAATAGATGTAGTCGAGAAAGTTCTGTCCCATCTACTGTATTTATTATAGATCTTATAATTATCCACATTAGACGGTTTGCTGTGATTATAGGTGTGTTTACCGTCTACATACACGATATCGTCCAGGTTTCTCTCCAGATTCATACTCCAACTAGTGGGGTTACTGGTGTTGATAGACCATATCCGCCCACCAGAAACTAACTCTAAGCCCTCACAATCATCACAGGCGTCGTCAGGAAGCATATCTGCAGCAACAGATCCAAAAAACATCTCCGTCTTCCAATCACCACCGGACGAAACCAATATAGTTCCGAGGACAGGATTGATTATTTCTGTGTGGTGATATAATTCTGGATTACCATCTTGATCGAAATCGGCCAAAGCCATCAGACCCGTCCTGCCCAGCGAGGAAGTTAATGGCCACGCTCTTGTGAGTACACCACTATTCCCATCACTTGCTGTTTGGTCGACCACATACATTTCGATTTGATTGCCTTTATCACGCATGACGAATATTTCGGCAAATCCATCCCTATCAATATCACCGATCAGAGGTGTTGGGTCAATATTGGCACCAAAACCTATAGACTGTCCTTTTTTATCCGTCCACGTAGAACCATCTTCTCCATTTAATATAAAGAATTTTTTGTCCTTTCTGTTCGTGGTGACGATTTCGGGAATTCCGTCATTATCAATGTCCCCGATTACGGGTTGAGATTTGTTTTGTGTTGTTTTATTAGCTGATCCCCAGGCCTGTTGTATAGTAAAGGCGGGGTTTTCAGTGGGTCGGTCAGAGCAATTGACAGAACTACCAAAATAAAAATCATCACAACTGGTGCTGCCTGCACAGTCGGTGTCATAACAGTCGACGAAGCCATCGCCGTCATTGTCAATTCTATCCCCACAATCAGACTCTTGAGCGAGTGTATTGTAGGATAGAAAGCTATAACACATTATTAATGCTAGAATTGAGTGTATAACTGTTCTCATATGTTGAAAATAGCTGAGTACAAATGAATAAGTTAGATAATTAAGTCACATAAGTTTGGTGGGCGGACTATCACGTAACTACTAGGCGCTATTATCAATATGCAAACTATCGACGCAGCGATTGGGTGCTAAAGAATCACAACAACTGACCTAGCGTACTAACAGAAAACTTCCGGATAAATTTTTACCTCCATCCGTACATTTCAAGACATAATAGTACACGCCTTCTTCTGCAATAGTCCCATTAATACTTCCATTCCACAAGCAGTCTGAAGAGAAATTCGACAAACGCTCATTTACGATGTAGCTACCTTTATTATCAAATATGTATATCGTGCATCCCAAATCCTGTAAGGACGCTACATTAGAAATCTCCCAACAACCAAATTCGTCGTGTCCAGGTTGGAATACTTTGGCTCCTTGGTGACGCCTGTCGATAAATAAAATGGTGTCTCCTGCAACGCATCCGTTTACGTTGTCACGACCGGAAAGTATAATTTGTGTTTCCGTATTTCTATATAAAAATGTAGTGTTCGTGCCTTTAGGATCCGTGAAAAATGACGCTGGAGACCAAGATATGCTTGTATCGTTTACATTTTCTGCTGTGAATTTTATTTCTAATGGGTTGCTAGAACTTGGTAAATCACTATTTTCATCTAGAACAAATTCTCCGTCAGTAACGTCAATACCATCCGTGCTGCTTACAATGGAGATGGTCGACTGCGGAAGATTATCTATCGCAACTGTATCTCGTAAAGTGCATCTAAACCTATCATTTGCGGAAACAAAAAAATCTCCGGGAGAATTTGCAACGGTCTGTGAATTTATTGAATTATTCGACCAATTATAATTGGATAAACCATCTTCGAAAGACAAAATCAACGAATCGAGTGGGCATTTTAGAAATTCACTCAATCGTTCACCTGCGGCATTTCTTACTTCTATAGCTGGTGACCTAGGTGCGACCACCACCACTGACTGTGTGGCGCTAGCGTTACACGTGCTTAAATTGGTGTATCCACTAGTCAATTGCACACTGAATGCATTTGCCGAGTTATAAGCATTCTGGATTTGGTCACCTGAACCTATAGATCCATCACCGAATGTCCAATCAAATGAAAGGCTTTGATCAGATTCAATACTCGTGCTACTTTGCGTAAAGGTAAACGCCTCGTCAATACACAAACTATCAGCGTCCACAGTAAAGCTGGAAGTAGGCCTTTCTAGTTTCCGTACTTCTATGGTAGCGGAGAATGAAACACAAGGATCTGTAGTGCCAGTTTCTGTAATAGAAGCCTGGAAAACACCACTTGTGTTCACGTTAATGGTATCCGTAACCTTACTTAAGGATACGCTATTGGAGAACCAATCAATTGCGTAATCAGAATAGCTTGGTATACGAAGAGAAATACCATCTCCATCGCAGAAGATCGTATCCCTACCATTTAAAATAGATATAGGAATGTTAGGATTGGTGCGTACGACCAATAAGGTAGAATCAGGTTCCGATTCACAACCTGAAGCGTTTCCCTTAGCCACTACCGTATAGGTGCCACTTTGTTCTGATTGTACGGAGTCTAACACCAGATTCGTGCCATTTCCCACTTCACCAAGATCTGGTCCATACCAACTGTAGGTTAAGGTGTCCGAAGAAACCACTGAAAGGGTTATACGTTCTCCTTCGCATATTGGAGCAATAGCATTTATACTTGGCTTATTGGGGCCTGAAGAACTTTCGTTGACGGATAGTGTTTCATCACTTGTCGTGCTTAAGGCGCATTCACCGTCATCGCTGCTGATTTGCAAGCTATATGTTCCTCCATCTTCAATATCAATAAAGTTTGATGACGTGCTTGTGATTAGCGTTCCGTTTAAGCTCCAGCGATAGCTCGAAGCGACTGTCTTTGTTCCAAATATGCGCTTAGGATTTCCGCGACATACTGTTCCAAGAGAACCCAAAAAGGAAATTTTCGGATCTACACAGTTATTATTTTTAAGTATAGACAAGGCCTTTCCAGTTATATTAGCCAGCGCGATATCCGGCTTGGCATCTCCGTTTACATCAACAATACGAATGTTTCTATTGACACTAGTTGGAGTAATACTTGAAATACTGAAGCTAATACCATCATTATTGGTGGTATTCATAAAAACTGCAAGGCTATTGTTTGAGGATATCGAAGTTGTGACAATATCCAATAATCCATCTCCATTGAGGTCTCCAACATCGATTCCCCAAACGCGACGTCCACCAAGAGTTTCTTCATTATTATTTAGAACCCTTGAAAACTGGAGTCTACCATTCCTTGACTCGTTTACTAAAATCCTAAATTTTTGAGGAGCGAAACCAGCACTCGAGATAGCGATGTCTTTTAAACCGTCCATATTAAAATCTGCTACTCTTATGTTGGTTGGGTTTTGAAAATCGTCAATTTTGGTGTCACTACTAAATGAAATATTACCTCCTGTGCTAGTGTTCTCAAAAATATAAACACCTTCATCGTTGGTAAATGGAATAGCGACTATTTCGGCAAGTCCGTCTCCAGTTAGGTCTGCCACCTGAAGTCCCGAGCTACTCAGGTTCGTGGAATCAAAGTTTACACGAATAAAGTTTGACTCATCAAAACTTAAATTACCACCAGATGAGTTGTTGGGGAGCACAAATATCGTGTTAGAAGAGGTTACAGAAATGATAAGGTCTTGCCTTCCATTTCCGTTTAAGTCAGAGGTCTCTATTCTGGCAGTTTGACTTATGTTGTTATCAACATCATTAGGAATTGATACTCGAATAATGTCATCTATATCCGTATCAAACCTTAGCGGACTTACTGATTCTACACTAAGTATTCTGAATGTGTTATTCCCTTCTTCATCCGTGACAATCAGTTCTTTAGTTCCATCATTATTTAAATCTGCACAGTTGACATGAAGGCTTTTTGAAGTAATGATATTGGAGTTAATAAATGAAACAGCACTTGGCGTACTGGTGTTTTCATATAGTTTGAGACTGCCTTCTTTATTAGACACCACAAAGTCATTATCACCGTCATTATCAAAATCGCAAGCGCATAAGTTATGCACGTCTGACGAGCTGCCTGCTGTAAAATCCGATTGAGCGAAAGCTGTTGCATCAAATGCACTTCCACCGTAGGAGATATAGAATAAACTCGAACTTTTTGTAGACAGTGAAGCACTTGTGTTGACTACTGTGATATAGTCCGAAGAAGTACCAGCCGGTACATTGACCCTGATTTGACTGCCGTTAGAGGATATTACTTGCCCTTGGACTCCACCAAAAAACACCACTAGATCATTGATGGTTGTCGGAAAGTTCCTACCATTAATGCTTATCGTTTCTCCAACCGTTCCAAACTTTGGATTGAAGTCAAAAATATCTGGTGCGTTTTGCGACCAAGAAGGAGAAATGACCAGAAACGCGAAAATAAAAACAAATAAATACCTCATGACACTACTCTACTACCAATACCCAAATACTATCTAAACCTTTCAGCGACTTAAATTTATTGCGCTGTTTTATTGCTTCGGAAACAGAGTTGGAACTTGTCAAAATAGTGTAGTAATGCCCTCTTGCCGAAACGTAACCCACTTTTACATCGTGAAAACCTCTTTCAAATAAATCGTCGGAATAATTTTCAGCATGCTGGAAGTGATTAAAAGAACCAGCGATAACGTAATACCCCTGCTGTAACTCAAGTAGGTTATGACCAGGCTTGACACGCAACGGCTCGTCAGATTTAGCTATTTCCTTGTATGATCTTCTATCATCGCTTAAGGATTCCTTCTCCTTTCTAGTAGGTTTTTGCTTGGCTTTAGACTCTACTTTTTCCGGTTTTTTCGGCTGAGGAGATGGTTTTGATGCGTCTTTCTCTTTTACAACCACCGGTTCTTCAGTTTCTACAACCTCTTCTACAACAATGGCATCATCGTTAAATGAATTGGCCTCTTCTTCCTCATCATCAAATTCTGTTGACTCATCGGCAGTAGGTGGTGGCTGCTGAGCAGGGTCCGGTTCGATGACGGTTTCTAACTTTTGCCTATCTTCTTCTTGAAGTTTAGCTAATTTTTCCTGGCGTTTCTTTTCTGCTTCCGCACGTCTTTCTTCTAAAGTTTTTCTATGACTCTTAATAAAAGAGGATACGTGTTTCGTATGTTTCTTTTTTCGGCCTAAATGAACACCTACACTAATTTCCATGGTGTTCCCGATGATATCTTGCGCATCTACACCTCCCACATTATAGGAGCCTCCAACACCCATTTTATCTGATATCTTGATTCCTGCAAGAGCAGTTATTCCTTCGTCTTGCGTATATGCTCCTCCGACCCATACTTGATGGAGTATGTGAAGAATACCTGTGAATTGTAGTTGACTCACACCAAATTTCTCATAGCGATAAATGATATGAGGCTCGATAGCGAGTGCGTCACCTAAGTGACCTCGGTAGTTTACTTTAAATATGGCGTTTTCATGTGGACGAGCTCTAGGAGTAGCGAATGAGTTATCAGGAAACTCGTTGTATCCGATTAATGTGGGTAATGCGAAACCAAAGTTGAAATGTCCCCAGTGATAGGTGATACCAAACTCTGCGAGCATCGAGGTATATTGTTGTATATTCCCGGTAAGATTTTTCGTTGCCAAATCAAATGAGGTCTCTGGAGTTGGGGCACCTGATACCGCTCCCAGTGACATTCCAAACCTCAAAAAGTGCTTTTGATCAAACGATACCAAGTAGCTAGAGCTTACCTTAACCTGGTTCGTTTCGTAGCTGTTACCTTTACGTTCGTTCATGGCAAAAACGCCAAATCCCAGCCCTTTTTTCAAAGGTGTGTTGAAACTCAAATGTGATATTTCAGGTCCTGCGTCCAAACCTGGAAACTGACTCCGGTATAAGGCATACACAACCGAGTGCCCTTCTGTTCCTGCATATGCAGGATTGAAAATGAAGGGGTTCATAAAAAACTGGTTAAATAACTTAAGCTCTTGAGAATGAGAGGTCAAAGGAACCAGTAAAGAAAAGACTAAAAGTCCTGACTTTAGAAGCTTTTTCATATTAGCTGATGCAATAAAATTATTGAACAAGAGGTTACGGTTTTCAATAGCAATTTATATATTTTTCATCAACAGGATTCTTTTTTTGTGTTTTTTTAATTTATTTTTGGATGTTGTTCTTAGATCCATAGATAAATGCCAGAATCTTTGGGTTTAATATAAATTCAGCAGGTTAAACTTTTTGGTACCGGAAACTATGATGAAATGCAAATTAGGTGTAATTGTTTGTTTGATATTGATGTTAACTGCCCACAGGGGGTATTCTCAATTTTGGTTTGGCCCTAAGGTAGGAGGGTTTCGCACCTATCATAATTACTTTGATGATAAGAGAGAAGATGATTGGAAAGCCAAGGATACAAATGGTTTTGTCGTCGGTGCAGTAATGAATTACAAAGCAAAAAGAAACTTCTCTGTTCAAACTGAGCTTCAATACGAACTTATTCGAAACAACGTAGTAAACGCAAGAGAAGACAGTTCCTTTCAGGTGAATAGTAAATCCAATATTGGATTTCTAAGCATTCCTATTTTGATGCGCTATCAAAAAAGGCTAACCCCTGACATCCATGTGTATTTTAATTTAGGGCCGAAGGTGTCTATTCTGCTCGCGGGATCGACAACGGCTTTTTACAATGATTTAGAAGAGCACTTTGATGGCGCGGAATCCATCAGTTATCGATGGCGCTTCGGAGAGCGTCTTCGAGATGAAAACCTAGATAGTCCGGATACACCAGATGATGGTAAGTTTCCGGTCATTATCAACCAACCAAAACGGTTAAAATACGGGTTAGACTTTGGTTTTGGTGTCTATTGGGATATTGTGAATAAAGACAGAATTGCTTTTGATTTTCGGTACTCTTACGGCCATTCATTTATGGGCTTTAACGAGGGAAGTGATTTGAGTCCGCTGGAATTTATCGAACAAGGTCCGTCTGTTTTTTACGATGAGGATTTAGAGTACCGGGTGAATTTGTTAACCGTATCCGTATCATATCTTTTTGGCTACAATCCTCATGATGCGCTTAAGGGAAGTAGCACGCTACAACAGAAAGATAGTAAGTCAAAAAAGAAAAAGAAATAGAAAAGGCAATACAGCTTCACTAGTTCAAGTATTAGATGAACTATGAATACATAAGACTTTTATTTCGATAAAATGTTAATAAATTAATTTTATCGAAATACAAGTTTTATGTATTCATAGTTTATCTAATACTTGTACTAGTGCAGATGTATTGAC
>CAYMST010000015.1:0-6367 GCA_964393115.1 uncultured Roseivirgaceae bacterium
TATGTATTCTGTAAACAAATACACATGACAAATATCTTGCGATTCTACTCCGCCGTTTTACTTACTATTGTGTTTGTACTGTCTTCATGCTCTCCAGAAGATGAGATATTGCCTATTAATCAGCCTGATGGTTTCGATGAACAAACTGATGATGTTGGTAGTATGGAAGAGGAAACGGAAAGTTTTGATCTATTTTCAGCACTTAACTTACCCGATCAGTATTTTAATTATGCCAATACTGAATGGCCTGAGCATTACACAAACAATTACTTTTCAAACCAGCAGCCATTTCAACAGGCCGCATCTACATTTGACAACACACCAGATGACAATCTGATAACAGACGCTGGAGCTACTTTAGGGAGAGTCATATTTTACGATAAGAAACTTAGCGCGAACGGAAAGATTGCCTGTGCTTCTTGTCACCAGCAAAAAAATGGCTTTTCAGATACTGATGTTTTGAGTAAGGGCTTTGACGGTGGATTGACAGGACGGCATTCCATGGGTTTAGCCAACGCTCGCTTTTATGCTTCAGGTAAGTTTTTTTGGGATGAACGAGCCGCTACGCTGGAAGATCAAGTGCTAATGCCATTTCAAGATCCTGTAGAGATGGGATTAACCCTTGATCAATTAGAGCGAATTGCCAACGAGCAAGAGTATTACGCTCCGCTTTTCGAAGATGCTTTTGGTGATCCATCAATTAGTTCGGATCGCATAGCTAAAGCGTTAGCGCAATTTATCAGAAGTATGGTAAGTACAGCATCAAAGTATGACAAGGCAAGGAGTGAGGTGCAATCGCCAGTACTAGACTTTCCTGGGTTTACTGCACAAGAAAACCTAGGAAAGCGTTTGTTCCTTCTTCCAAGAGATTTGGGAACCGGTATGCAAGCAAGCTGTTCGAACTGTCATGTGTCAGAAGCCTTTGTGGGTGCGGTGCCAAATGGACCACAAGGAACCACGCAGGCTACTTCCAATGGGTTAGATGCGGTGTCAACTGATGACCTGGGAGTCTATGAGTCTACGGGAAACCCTAGAGATATTGGGAAGTTTAAAACTACCTCGCTGGTGAATATTGCCGCTCGTCCTCCATACATGCATGATGGAAGGTTTAGCACTTTGGAGGAGGTAATTGACTTTTACAGTACTGATATTCAAAATCATATGAACCTGGCACCTCCGTTGCGTGGTCCTAATGGCCAGCCTGTTAAGTTCAATTTTACAGATGAGGAAAAAGATGCGTTGGTAGCCTTTTTGAATACCCTTACGGATGAGCAAATGCTTTCCGATGAGAAATATAGCGATCCGTTTAGGTGATCGAAGAATATTGGATAGGTAGTATTGAATGTGTTGTGTTGTCTTGCTGACTGATAAGGGTGGCTTAATTTTTATCCGTGGCGCTTGATATCCGTTTGCGGATGCCACCCTATGATGTTTGAAATTACCGGTTAAGCCTACTCTTTTATGAGTTCTATATTCCAAGTATCTTCATAGCATCTATTTCAGATCCTGTAATGTTGATGCTGCTTCGCTTATCAAACTATTAAATAAGTCCTTTGCTCTATGATGCTTGATCAGTGGCGCTGACTGCCCAGACCAAAACGAAATAAGGTCAGTACGCCCTTGCTCAAGAGCAGCTTTTCGAAGTGGTCTCATAAATAATCCTTGAAGCGGATAGGGGGCGAGTTCTAAGTCTCTTCCTTGTGTTTGCTTGGCAATTTCGCTTACTGTTCCTCGTGCTGTCCTTCCGGTGAAAGACTTGGTTAGCATGGTGTTTTCGGCAGCTGGTGAATGTAGTATCTTTTTATGAAGATCTGACGCATTGGATTCTTCACAAGCCAAAAAAGCGGTGCCAATTTGAACGCCTTGCGCACCTAAAGCAAGTGCCGAGAGTATACCTCTTCCATCAGCAATTCCTCCAGCCGCCAATACGGGAATATTTACCGCTTCCACCACTCTTGGTATCAACGAAATGGTCCCTATAAGTTTTGAGTCATCATTTTCTAGAAAGGCAATCCGGTGCCCGCCAGCTTCAAAACCTGAAGCTACGATGATATCCACTCCCGTATCTTCTAGCACTACTGCTTCTTCCACAGTAGTGGCTGCACCGATTAAGACAGTTCCGTTATTGTGAAGTTCTTTTAAGATTTCTTTGTCAGGAATTCCATATACGAAGCTGAATACAGGAGGACGCGCTTCGATTATCGCTTCTAACTGTTTCTTGTTGCTATGCCCCTCAGGAAGAATGGGCTTAGTAGGTATTTCAACTTCGAGTTCATCAAAAAAAGGTTTGAAAAGAGCTTTGGTTCGCTCAAACTCAGCGTCGGAGTACGAACTTTTGTACTTGTCGTTATCGATCCAAAGATTTAGTGCATATGTGCCTTTGGTAACACTTCTCAGTTCATTGTTGAGTTGAAGGATTTCATCATGACTTAAATGATGTGCACCAAATGAACCCATCCCTCCTAAGTTGGATACAGTAGAAGCCAAAGCAACGCTGGAATATCCACCTCCAAAGGGTCCTTGGACGATGGGATAGTCGATATTTAGTATTTGTGTTAATTTATTTTTCCAGTTCATCTCACTTGATAGTTTAGTGCTGGCGTGTCAATCGCACGTTTAGATGGTTAAATTTATTGAAGTCGTTCTAATAATTTGTTGGCAACTTGAAAGGAAGACTGTGGGTTCTGTCCAGTGATTAATAAACCGTCTTCTACAACAAAGGAAGACCAATCTTCAGCTTTTTCATAATGGCCTCCATTTGACTTAATCATTTCTTCTACCGCAAATGGAACCACTTTATGAAGTCCAACAGCTTCTTCTTCGCTATTGGAGAACGCGGTTAGCTTTTTACCGCTAATTAATGGTTTACTATTCCCTAAAGTAGCACTTTTCAATGCCGCAGGAGCATGACATACAAAGGCTACAGGTTTATTACTTTGATAAAATGTCTCAATTAAACTTATGGAATCTTGATCGTTTGCAAGATCCCATAGAGGTCCATGATCTCCAGGATAAAATACCGCATCATAGTTACTTGAATCAACCTCTTTGATTCTCATAGTCTTAGCTACAAGCTTTTGTGTCTCGTCGTCTTCGAAATATCGTTTGGTTGCATCTGTTTGAAATGAGGGATCATTACTTTTTGGATCTATTGGAGCTTGCCCACCTTTTGGGGTTGCAATGTCAACTAAGATTTTATGATCTGTAAGATGGTAATATGGCGAGGCAAACTCTTCGATCCAGAAACCTGTTTTTTCCGATGTACTTCCTAGTTTATCATGTGAGGTGAGTACAAACAATACCCTTTTTTGATTTTTCATGTCTATGCTATTACTGTTAAAACTGATAGCACAAATGTCAACCTTAGCAAAAGAATCACGAAGGAGCATTGTCACCAATACGAAGTGATGTAGATCACAGGCTTAATACAACCTGCTAAGAGTCTCTCGGGACACCCCTAAAAAGGAAGCAATGTACTTCTTAGGAACCCTTTGTATCAGTGTTGGATATTGTTGAATGAGGTTTTCGTATCTAACCTTAGCCGAGTCCTTGATTAGTCCAAGTATTCTATTTTGAAGGGCAGCATATCCATATTTGGTCTTGGTTGCCCAAAAATGCTCCATGTTATGACTTGTTTTACAAATGGTCTTACGGTCTTGATAAGAAATAGCAAGAAGTTCACAATCTTCTAAGCAGTCAATATTCATCCTTGCCTTTTCCTGATGGACAAAGGCATAATAATCTGTGATCCACCAGTTTTCCATAGCAAACTGGACGATATGTTCTTTGCCATACTCGTCCAAAACAGAAGATTTTATACACCCCTTAACAACAAAATACTCATAGCCTACATCGTAGCCAGACTGAACAAGAAATTGATGTTTTTTCCGATATACAGGTTGGAAGTAAGCGGCAATAGACTCAAACTCACTTTCTTCCATATCCACCAATTCTGAAACATGTTTTTTAAGAATACTTATGTCTATCATTCAATTAAACCGAGCATATAAGTGAGCTAAACAATACAGCAATCAAAAGTAATTGATAAGCTCTTCGTACATTCTAATAGATATCATTACTCAAATTTTGGAATAATAATCCCAAAATTTAAAGCTCAAAAACCGCTTTCCACTTCAATCTTGATTGAAATTGATCTTTTATTGCTAGCTTTATTTGAACTTTAATCATTTGATCATGAAAAGAGTTATAACCTTGAGTTTGATATTAATGACTTTATCGGGCCTAAAAACTTTTGCTCAGTCTAATTTGAAACTATACTCCAATTTAGATTTCGTAAATCAACGGACCTTTATCAGGTCATTGGACGGCACCGAAAGCTTCGAAGATGAATCGATTGTAGGTTTTGGCAGACCTTCTTTAGCAATAAGCTTCATTGAAGAAAAATTTGATCATGAGATTGAGCTTTCATATAGCTGGAAAGCACTACCGGTTTCTTATGATTTGGATGCATACAGATATTCGAATGACAGAATCCAAACTCGATATTTCGGTTTTCAATACGAATTGATATTCTTAAGAAAGAAAATTGGTCAAAAAATGGTGTTAAAATTAAGTGCAGGATCATTACTTTATTGGTCAAGATGGGAAAGAGCGCATCTAACTTATCCAATAACTTTAGAAGAGAGGATTATTGGAATCCAGTTGAACCTTATACCAAGGGTTGAATTTGACTTAGGAAGTAGGTTCATGATGGATATAAATTCAAAGCTCAGTATTTTCGAACAAAACGATTCTCATTGGAAAATAGATGATCCTAATCTTCCGCCCGGTTTAAGACGTTTTAGTCAACCAGAATCTACTTTTCTTAATCTAGATGTGAACGTCCGAATTGGATTGGTGTACAGATTGAGAAAGAAGAATTGAAGATAGCAATTGCTTACTAGCTCTTTTTATACAAAATAGAGTGTCAAATTGACTCATAAACTCTGTGGCTTCACTCTTTTTTTATCAAAAAACAGAAAGCACCTCCAGGGGAGGTGCCTTCACAAAAAAGTTGTATGCTGAAGTGAGGTTTATTTCTTTATAAACCTAATCTGATGAGGAGATGTAAATCCATCATCTATTGTAAGTAAATACAATCCTTCCTCCAATTTTGATACGTCTATTTGACCATCTGTACTAGAGTAATTCATTCTCAGAACTTCTTTGCCCATTAGATCCGTGATCTTAAGGGAAACAGGAACTTCACTATTGTCCAATTCAATGCTAAGGGTGTTGAATGCAGGATTAGGATAGACAGAAGGTCCAGTTAAGTATTCAAGTTCGGAAATACTTGGCACTGCTTCTTCATCTGGTAAGAATCGTGCGTTATTACCGCTAGGAGCTGACTTGTGCCCAGGTAATGTGATTCTGTTAGACCAAACAAATCCGTAAGGTGATTTTTTGATACCTAATACCAAGAATGACTGTTTTCTCCTTGGGTTAAAGAATGTCTTAATTGCATTCACATGACCAGGAACTACGCCAATGATATAATATCTATTGCTACGTGGGTTATTCTTACGGATAATATAGTAGAAGTCAGCATCAAAGTTTGAGGTTTCCCACTTCAGTTTTACTTTTCTCCCTATGACTAAAGCATCTAATGAAATAGAAGGTTTGCAAGCCTTTTTATTTCTCTTAACCAAAATGTAGTTACTCGACAGGCTAGAGCATTCATCGGAGAAGGAAGAAAGTGCACTAACGTCGTCACCGAGTTGTACAGTTAGGCTACCTGTGTAAGAAACACCATAGATTCTACAGTTTCCAACGCCAGCACCCTCTACATCAACAGTATTTCCTGAAGGTAACCCTACCACATTACCATCACCATCTGTTACGATGTATGCGTAATTGGAATTAGCCGTACTAGAAGTCATAGCTGATATCATGTCTGCCACGCCGTCACCTGGACAAGTTTTCACAACAGTTGCGCCATCAGTAGTACTTACTGTACCCCCGTCAGGCATGTCTCTGGCCGTAAGGATGAAGTTGCTAGAAATGCTTGAACACTCGTCAGAGAAAGCGGAAAGAGAACTAATGTCATCACCAAGTTGAACGGTTAAGTTACCTGTGTAAGAAACGCCATAGATTCTACAGTTTCCAACGCCAGCACCTTCTACATTTACGGTATTCCCAGGAGGAAGCCCAACCACTGTCCCGTCACCATCTGTTACGATGTATGAGTAGTTAGAGTTAGCCGTGCTTGAAGTCATGGCCGAAACCATATCGGCTACACCATCACCCGGACAAGTATAAACAACTGTTTCACCAGCCGTAGTACTTACCGTACCCCCGTCAGGCATGTCTCTAGCCGTAAGGATGAAGTTGCTAGAAATGCTTGAACACTCGTCAGAGAAAGCGGAAA
>CAYMST010000015.1:6467-37381 GCA_964393115.1 uncultured Roseivirgaceae bacterium
TAGAGTTAGCCGTGCTTGAAGTCATGGCCGAAACCATATCGGCTACACCATCACCGGGACAAGTGTACACTACTGTTTCACCAGCAGTAGTACTTACTGTACCCCCGTCAGGCATGTCTCTTGCCGTCAAGATGAAGTTGCTGGATAGACTCGAAATACCATCGGAGAAAGCGGAAAGAGAACCAATGTCATCACCTAACTGCACAGTTAAGTTACCCGTGTAAGAAACACCATAGATTCTACAATTTCCAACGCCGGCACCTTCTACGTTTACGGTGTTTCCGGGAGGTAAACCAACGACATTACCGCTGCCGTCCGTTACGATATACGCATAATTAGCACTGTCGACACTAGTGGTAATAGCCGATACCATGTCGGCGACACCGTCACCTGGACAAGTATATACGACCGTCTCGCCTGAGATGGTACTGACCATACCACCATCCACCTGCGCGGAGGCAAAATACGAATAAATACTGCACGTTAATGCTAGTAAAAAAAGTTTAGGTTTTTTCATTATAAATTTTTGATTAGTTAATTAATGGCCTTTCGGCCTTTTGATTGTTTTCAAACCTAGAAGTCAATTATCACAGAAATCTCACGGAAGTATCATATTTGTTCGGGAGAAAGGTTAGTGGGTTTAAAGAGAATTAGCGTAGTTATTATTTGACGATATTTGTAGTCTATATGACCAAAGGTCTATTTTTCCCAAACACAAGATTGGCATAAAGTAGTATCAAATACGAAAGTTATAAGAGGTAATGTATATCAGGGTAAAAGCAATGATTTGCCGGAATTCAACACTATTCAAAAAGGAAATAATAAATCTTGTATATGGTTTATTATGTTAGATATCGTTTGATGACCGCCTATAAAAGTCGCCATAAATCTACAGTCCGTAATCAATGATTTTAGCAGTTTTGAACGGGATGTGACGTAGCGTAAAATGAAATAGTAGTATAGGTTATAAGCATAAAAGCTGTATTGGTTAATAAAAACCAGGTGGTTTACAGCTTCATCATACTCCAACCTTGTTGCGTAATCACGATTTCATTATTTTTGTAAAGGTTCAAGAACTTTCTATTTAAAATTTAGCTCTAATGGCTACTATGTCACCAAAGAAAATCATCTTATCGATAGCAATATTATTCAGTATTTATTCAGGAATAGCTCAGGATGGAAACAATGTTTTATTACCACAGCTCGTTGAAGTCAACGCTACTGAGATAGTTGAACGAAAAACGTTTGGTGAGATCAATTGGACTCAGCAATATGTAGAAGCCACGGGGGAAAGTGTAATCGACACATCTAGGTTTAAAAATAAAGCACAAGCTACGGCCATGGCTAATAGAGGTGCTATCGTGGTCGCTCAAAGAAATCTTTTGGAGATTATTCAAGGTGTTCAAGTCAATAGTGAAACGACTGTTCAGGACATGATGGTTGTAAGCGACCAGGTTAAGACAAACGTATCAGGAGTGATTAGAGGTGCACAAGTTTTTGGTGAACCTGAGGTGTCCTTTGGTTTAGTACGAGTCAAGATGAGGGTGTCTCTTTACAAGAACGGCGGGCTTGCACCTTCCCTAATTTCTGAGTTGCCGGTTGAGTCTATTGCAACTAGCGGCGAGGAGTCTAGCGCAAACAATGCCCGGTTAATCGAAGATAAGGAAGGGCTTCCGAAAGAGTCCACGTCTAAAAAGAAAAGAAAAAAAGAAAATAAACAAGCGGCAAAGGAATCACGGTCAAGAGTGAAAGATCTGGTAAAAGAGGAGATCAATGATGTAATTGAGCAAGTCATTTTTAACTTGAATGGACAGGATTTTGACCCGGCTTTATTTCCTAAGATTATAGATGAAAAGGGAAAAGAACTCTTAGATCTTGCAAAGATATATAAAGATAAAGCAGGTAAATTCCCTCAGTTTGTTCAAGGAAATGCCGACGTGAAAGAGATTATTGAGAAGTATGCGAATGTTAAAATTATAAACGTACTCAAGTCGGATAAAGGACGATTAGTGGTCGAAACAGCCAAGGATAAATTGAAAGTTAACTGGAAGAAAATTGGTGAGGTCGTTTCGAAAGTTGGCAAATTCCTATTGATTTAATCTGTAACACTATTATGAGTTTTTCAATTAACCGCATGTCTCTTCATTTTCTTGTTACTGTTTTAGTCTGGTCAATGAGTGTTTTGACAATGGTAAAAGCACAGAACTTAGAACAAGTTGAAGCTAAAGGAGTAGGGGGTAACAGGACGGAGGCGCTTGAAGATGCGCTGCGCAATGCTGTCGGTCAGGCGGTGGGTGTAACAGTCCGGTCTACTTCTGTCGTGGAGAATTTTATATTAATCAAGGATGCCATATCCACCAATACAAAAGGGTATATCTCTAGCTATGAGGTTATTGAAGAAGGGCCGTCAACAGTTGGGTATGGTGTTAGTGTCAGCGCCAAAGTAAGCCTTGACCCATTAAAGGCCGATATACAACATCTGACCCGCCAAATTGGTGGTGTTCGTTTTCTGGTCATGTATGACACGCGTAAGTCAAGAAGTAGTGAAGAAGAAAAGCTTTATGATGACGCAGTAGAAGGTATTAATAGTTTCCTATCACAAAATGATTATCGATATATAGAGAAATCTCGTTTTGTCGAGTTGCAGCAAGAAGCACTGGGAGTCATGCAAGAGTCTGATTCTAGTGAGTTAAGTTATGTTCAACAGCTCGGTATATTATCTGGAGCTCAATTCATCATTTTCATTAGTGAAGTGTCTAATGAAAATAAGTTTGGAGGTGCTTTTGATTTGCGGACGTTATCTCGAGGAAAAGTTAAAGTTAAAGCCTATGACAATTGTACGGCAGAAGGTTTGGGCACGGTTACGTTGACTAGCGATTGGAAAAAGGTATTAACTAATGATTCTGGTCCAGGAAATACGGTGAGTGAAACATTGAATGAGCAGTTACCATCCCTTTTAAGTGTTTTTAATTCCTATATAGGAAAATGGATAAATGGAGGTACTCCTTATGAACTTAGGTTTTACTCGATAGGATCACTTAGAGACCTTCGAGAAATGCGGAGTAAGCTCAAAGAAGATCCAAAGTTCGGTGGGCAATTAGAAGTGGTAAGTGTCAAAAACTATACTCGTTTTAATTGTACCTTCAAAAAATTACCTGATGATTTGGCTTTTGATATTTTAGACTATGCGGATGCTATTCCTGCTCTCCAACAGAAAAAGCTAGATATCAAATTGATGTATGGGAGACAGATATCTTTTGCTCCACAAACTGAATAGATTACTATTGTTAGAACCGCTTTATTAATATTTATTAAATTATGAAAAAAGCCATTTTATTTTCCTTAGTTGCCTTGTGCTCTATTTCTAAAGGATGGACCCAATCGACAATGGCCATATTTGCTGAAAACGGAGAGCGTTTTTGGGCTATCGTTAACGGTAAAAGACAGAATCCACAGCCTGAATATAGGGTAGAGGATATTTCGCTAACCTCGCAGTATGGGAAGTTGAAAATTATTTTTGAAGACGCTTCAATTTCGGAGATTAACAAGAGTATAGTTGCTTTCGATAAGGAGACGTGCCCAACCCCTTGCAATACGATCTACAGCATTCGAAAGAACAAAAAGGGGATCTACAAAGTACGAATAGTGGATTACTCGACCAATAAAGTTGAGAAGGCTCCTCAGGTTACTGTCCAGTCACAGGAAAGAACAGTTTCACACTCTATCACAAGACCCATACATTCACATTCTTATTCCTCTACGACGACGACAACGACAACAAAATCAATACCAAGTAGTGAAGGAGTTAGCATGTCTGTAGGAGGAAACAGCAACGGAGAAAGTGTAGAATTCAAGATGAATGTTGATGACGACAATAATCAGAAAGTAGGAATTAACATCAATATGAATGGTGGGGTGTCTGGAAGTTCAGAAAGTCACTCAAGTCACACAGTGACCAAGACTACCACTAGTTCCAGTTCATACTCAACTAATGTGGAAGGGGGGCATGTTGTGTATTCTTCGCCAGAACCAATCATTTACGTTCCAGGATATGATGGGAGAATAGGGTGTGAGGTACCCATGTCATCGAGTAGGTTTCGAGGAGCGAAGAGCTCAATAGCCACTCGAGATTTTGAAGACCGTAAGCTGTCTACAGCCAAACAAATTATTCGTAATGCTTGCATGACAACCAGTCAAGTGAGAGAGATTATTGGCTTATTCGATTTTGAAAGTACAAAACTTGATTTTGCCAAGGTTGCTTATGACAGAACATACGATATAGATAACTATTATCTACTCAATGACTCATTCAATTTCGATTCTAGCATTGATGAGCTAAACGATCACATCCATGGTAATGGTAGTGATTGGTGATTAGTAATAGAACCCAATCCACTGAATGCTCTTCCGTGGATTGGGACTCTACAAAACTTCCAGTATAGGAGCCTCATATTCCCGTAGTAAAATAGATCGACCGCAATAGGGGGGAAGCCTCTTCTTTACTTGTCATCCGTATGTTGAACATTTAAAAACATTCATATTGATGACACCAATTACGTTTAAAACTTCTCATCTTTTAATTTTACCTTACTGCTTAGCAATCTTTTACTCATGTGCTCCTGCTTATGTTCCTAATAAGGTAAACACCGGTCTATTTTCGGAAAAAGGTGAAATCCATGCTGAAATAGCAGTTGGAGACCAAGGAGTTGATATACAAGGAGCTGCAGCTCTATCGGACCATGTTTTAGTAACTGCTAATGGAAGCTTTAGGAACAGTACTTTTGAATCGTCCTCGAATAGTTTTGAAACCTCTAGCACAAAGACTGGGAGAAGGAGGCACCAGATCTTTGAGGTTGGAACAGGATATTACCATACTTGGAGTTCCGGTCTGACCGTTGAAGCTGTTTTTGGTTATGGTCATGGCCAGGTGAAAAAAGCTAAACTTGGTTTTAGTACCCCAGAAACACCAGGTGTAAACCTCTTGGACCCTGAAAGTGGATTAGCGGATGCTACTTTTAATAAGTACTTCTTCCAGCCGTCCATAGGGATCACCAGTAAATATGTAGATTTCGCTTACTCCAATAAAGTTGCCAGCTTAAATCTGCGTCAAGCCAATAAAAGATTTGATAACCTTGTTTGGGAGCCTGCCATGACTGCAAGGTTCGGAGCCGAACGAGTAAAATTTACCGGTCAGATCGGGCTTAGTATCCATCTTGAGGAAGCCATAGAATACACACATGATTCATTTTTCCTTTCAGTAGGTGTTTTATTCGAATTAGGGAAAAGAAAAGACTGAAATACGCAATCAGAAGTTCAATTGATATGTCTGCCAATTGAACTTCTGATTTAAACTCCTAGAGCCTAATTAATTATAATAGAGTTAAAAAATAGTGCCCTAATAGATTTACACAAATCACCGAAAAAGAGCTGATCTAGTGATTTTAATCTAATTTAAAAATCCACCTTCTCTGAAGGTGATTATGTGCTTAAGGCTGTGCTAGTTGTCTTTTGTTATGAACTGATTTAAGAAGTTAGGTCATGTCATTTGTAGTTGTACTTACATATAGTACGTGCTCCAAAGTATAGGTTCAGCGTTTTAGAGAGTTTTGGTGAAGCCTAAACGTTACTTCACTTTTAGATTAATTGAATGTGATCATCGATGTTGCAGGATGGAGTAATGGGCTTACCATTTTGTTTTGTGCAAGCATGGTGTTATTATGATTATTCCTTTTAGCACTTAAACTTCGAAACCTTGTCCAACTAACGGATGGAGTATATGTTGCTCATGGCATTAATATCGGTTTTCGCCAAGAAATAAATTAGCTTTCTATCCATAATATTGAAAGTACTACAGGCTCTAGAATAGTGTTGCATTAAGATTTAACATAACTCTGGGTGATGAATTTGACTGAGTTAATATCCTCAATGGTGTTGATCAACACCAATTGGTGCGGATTTTGTTGTTACCTCGAATCTTTCATCGAATGATTTCCTAAGTTGTTTTATGGTACCATATAAAAGCTTAATTGAGGGTGATTTTTCAACACCAGTTAAGTGTTGCTGATAATAGAGTCCTTCTTTTTTTCACGTAAATATAGAAATAACGGCAGGCCGCCTGCTATTCCGAACGCAAAGGTGTAAACCCAAACCCAAGCTATGTTTCTAATGTGGCGTCTTTTTGACTCTTGATATGACCAAACTAAAAATAGGAATACGATAAAAAGTAAGTCTATTACAAACGCTGTGGAGATATTATTACTGAACATGCCCTTAAGTGTTTCCATGGGGTGAGCATAGAGCAAATAGTTTCCGGTTTCTATAGACTCAATGGTGACAAAAATATTGGGTAGTATGGTGCCAATAAGTGTTAGATACAAATATGTCTTTTTCATTTTTCACTCTTTTTTTACAAAAGAATGAAGCTGTAAACATAAAATTCATTGACAATCGTCAAGAAAGCTCCTTTGATGTAATTCGTTTTCTGATTCTACTTAAAGTCTCTGCGGTAATGCCTAAATATGTGGCTAGCTGGTGCTGAGGAATACGATGAAGTATTTGACTATTAGAGTTTAAAATTTTCAAATATCTCTCTTCAGCTGACAACGTTACGAAGGAAGAAATTATTTCTTGGTACACAATGAGTTCTTCTTCCATCATCACCCTTGCGAGAAACTCGAACTTGGGGAAAAGTTCAATTATTCGATAGGCCACTTCAGAAGATATGACGGCTACAACAGAATCTTCTACAGCTTGCAAATTGTGTTTCGCAGGTTTTTGCTTCGTAAAACTCTCGTAGGAACTGACAAATGTATTTTCGAAATAGAAAAAGGCCGTTTTTTCTGTTCCTTCATTTTGATAATACAGCCTCACTCCACCACTATAAACAAAGTAGAATTCATTAGAAATTTCACCCTCACGAAGAAGTATGCTATTCTTTGTTAGCTCACGAGTCTTAATGTTTTTTCTTATGAAGTCTTTTTCTGAGTGATCTAATGAAACGAATTTTTCAAAATAATCAATAAGTGTGTTTACCATAAATAATAATCCCAATGGAGTAATGAATGATGTATAATGGAGCTAAGTATTCGTGAACGCTAATATCGAAAATATTCTATGTACTGGCGAAATCAAAATCTTATAGCGTAGGCAAGGATGCGTATTCTGATATAAATACGTTGAGACGATTTGATACTAATCCATTGGATAAACTCGTCAATTCGACTAAATTCTTGTTAATAAATAATTAAATTAGTTAATTATCAAAGTTTCTTATGTTATCTTTAAGTTAAATTAATGTTATGGTATCATATCTTAGAAGCCCGTCTTTGGACAACGAGCGACTCATTTACAACTATTCAAGATCTAAAAGAGGCCTATTCTTCTTTTTTAGACACATGTGCATTGCCATGCAGGGTCATTTTGCTCACCTTACATCATTGGAAAATGTACCAAGAGTCTTTGTACATGGAAACCCACATATAGAAAACTATTCTATCACTCAAAAGGGTGCCGGGCTTGTGGACTTTGATAGATCTTGGATTGGTCCTTACAATTGGGATATTTTACGGTTCTTATGTTCTCTTTCGCTAAAAAGACAGGAAAAACAGGCTACATTCTTATCATCAATTGTTTTAGAATATTTCAAAGAAGGGTATTTGCGTGGATTTGAAAACCCTAAATCACCCTATAAAGAAGTCAGTCAAGCCATAAAAAAGGCAAATTTAAGTGTCTGGTATGATCAAACAGAGCATTATTTGTCTGACAACGGCAAGTGGGTGAGAGAAATGGAAAAAAACCTTATTGACCCAGAGGATAAAGATTTAAACAAGAAATTGAATAAATATTTAAGATCTACAAATGACCCCAATTTATTAAAGACGTATAAGGTAGAAAAAGCCGGTTTGGCACAAGGAACATTTGGCAACAAGCGGGTCATCATCTTGTTAGTTCACAAAACAGAGGCAAACCGTCATATTCTTCTTGAAATCAAAGAAACGTATTGTGATCGGGATACGAAATATTTCTACAGCCCAGTTGAACATCATGGCTTCCGAATGATTAAGGCGTCTGAGCTTTATGCTCCTGGACTTGAGCAGCGTATTGGCCATTTGACTCATGATGATAAACAGCTTTGGGGCCGAGAAATTATTACGAAACATGGTAAGATTAAGGATTTCCTGGATGAATTCGAACAGGTAGATGTGGCCTATTCCGTTGCCACGCAATTGGGACGTGCGCATCGATTATCCATTCAGCATAACGTTAAGCCCAAATGTCTGATCAAACATTTTCACGAAAATTTTGAAAACCTCATTGGTCTAGCAGTAATTATAAATAATGACCTTATTTCAGCTTATAAACTCTATTTGGATAGACTCAAAACGGTTGATTAAATGTCTCTAGTTCTATATGGACTTTTGGCATTTGTTTCGCTTGTATCGTCAATAATTGCAACTTTCTTTGGAGTCGCTGGTGGTTCAATCCTTTTTTTGACGCTGACATTTCTTTTTTCTTCTAAGGTTGCCATACCTATTCACGGCGTTGTTCAATTTCTGAATAATGGTATTAGAAGTTCTGTTTTCCGGAAGCATATATCTTGGAATACAGTCTTTTTTTATGGTATTCTAAGTCTTCCGGGAGCACTACTAGGAGGGGAGCTCTATGATGTGTTTTCCAATGATATTTTGGAAGTTTCAATTGCCATTACCATCATCATAACGAATCATTTACCGGGAATTCGATTCAGCAAAAGAGATAAGTTGTCCATTATTAGTTTGGGATTTCTCTCTTCGTTTTTAGGAATGATCGTGGGTGTTACGGGTCCAATACTAACTTCATTTTTCACGGCGAAAGGTTTTGAAAAAGAAAACCTGATAGGTACTAAATCCATGTGTCAGGTGATTACACAACTTTCAAAATCCATTGTCTTTTTCAAGCTATTAAACGTTGATTTTGAACTATACAGTGTCAGTATATCCATAATAATGGCTTTCTCCATTATTGGAATATTATTTACCAAGAGGGTTTTGCATCAGATTGAGGCATCGCGTCACAAAAAATATGTCAAAATGATACTTGATGCGGTGGCGTTCGTGATGATCATCAATGTGTTGATTTCGAATATGTAACGATCTTATTGGCTAGAGCTACCATCGCTTTTCATAGAAATTTTTATAGATCGTTCCATGTAGCGTTTTTAATAAATCGAACAGTTTACAATATAATTCTCTTAACCTTTAATGTTATCCAATACTGAGATAATTCGTGACTCAATAGACTTGACTCTATCAGAATGCCCCGCATCTTCAAGGTAAAGAGTTGAGTTATTAAGTTTTGAGTCCAATAGGACAGCTTGGCTAACAGGGCATATATTATCGTTCTGGCCGTGAATTATTGTGCACGGAATATCTTTAATCGCATCTAAATGGTTTAAAATGTAATCATCCGAGAGAAAGCAATTGTTGGAGAGGTAGTATGATTCAATTAGTGCTAGTGATTTGAAGGAGTAGGAATTAATAATTTTATTGATTTCCTCATTATTCAGTTTACTATCGAAAATTGAAATTTCATTGTACGCCCATTCGTAGCAGTACTTATCTCGTTCATCCTTAGTGCCTTCAGTGATTTTGGATAGATAATACTTGGCTGCTACATGGCGTGATTCTTCTGGCACTTGTTGGATAAAGCGGTTCCACTCCTTTGGACATTTTTCTTGAGTCCCTCCACCAGTGAAGTGTTTTATGTCATCCTTGTTGCCAAGAAAAACTGCTCTGAGCAGGATTGATTTGACTCGTGAAGGGTTGTTTATGGCAAAAAATAACGCAAGTGTTGTCCCCCAGGATCCACCGAATAGATGTACAGATTCAATTTTCAATGAATCCAAGAGTCTTGTTATATCCGAAGCCAGGTCTTGAATCGTATTTTCTTTTATTTCACCAAACGGTCTGCTTTTAGCAGCCCCACGCTGGTCAAAAAAAATTACTTCTTGTTGAGAAAAATCAAAAAAACGTTTGTCATATTTGGTAAATCCTGCTCCCGGACCACCATGAATAAATAGTATTGGATTAATACCTGGTGTGCCACATCTTTCAAAATAGATGGAATGCAGTTCGCTAACCTTTAGGTATCCAGATTCAAGTATATGAGGACTATCTGACAAAATTCGTTTGTTGAAATGTATAGGTGATAGCGCCCAGCGATTATCCTAGTAGACTGCGAAGAACTAATACCGAGCAGATTTTTTGATTTGACCTCAAAAGTAAAGGATGATGTGAGAAAACTGAAAGGTTTTGTGGTCATTCGGAAAGTGGAAGCCATTTTGCCTCTCCTGATTCTGCATGATTTCATTAGGATCTGCTGTGTGCGCTTTGTTCAATTGAAATCGAAAGTGTACTTTCGCGACCCTCTTAATTTTTAGCGACATGAAAGGCAAAATCGAACTAGGTAAAGACTCTATTCGCTCTTTGTTTTTTAAATATTATATCCCAACGATAACAAGCACGTTATCAGTGACTATTCACCAGATAGTAGATGGTGCTATTCTAGCCCAATACGTAGGAAAGGAGGGTGTGGCGGCAGTTGGTATGTTTGGTCCTATTATTACCGCTTTCATTGCTTTCGGGTTGCCACTGGTCATCGGTGGTGGTATTCAGATTGGTAAAAGCTTGGGTGCTGGAGACCATAGAAAGGCGCAAGAAGTATTTCAATACACCAGCACGTTAATCATCATTTTCGGGTCGGTAGTGATTCTACTAACTCCTTTCTTTGCCGGTGCTGTTGTAGCCTTTCTAGTAGGTGAAAATACCACAGCACTTTATAGTGCTACTTATGATTATATGTTTTGGGGATTTATGTGGATACCCGTTTTCTTACTTAGGATGATTCTCGGGAATGTAATCAGTCATGACGGTAGTCCAAAAGTTGCTAGAAACGCTACTTTATATGCAGTGGTGCTGAATGTTATATTGGATATTCTCTTGATCATCGTTTTTCCATTTGGAGTAGAGGGTGCATCTATTGCAACCGGTATTTCTGTTCTGACCTCTACACTATACCTCTTGGCTTTTATCTATAAAGAACACGGAAATTTGAGACTAAAAGGGTATCGATTTATCGTCAAAATCAAAGAGTGGAAAGAACTATTGAGTCATGGGGTTCCTTCGTTTGTGTCTGAGATTTCATTTTCGATCGGGTTGTTGTGGATCAATAATAGCTTAATTTCATATGGAGATGATGCAGTAGTAGTCTTCGGGATTATTAATTATTTGAGCTTTATCTTTTTACGGCTCTTCACCAGTGCTATGGTCTCCTGCTTGCCGATTATGTCTTTTAATATAGGGGCGAAGTTGCCAGGTAGGGTGCTTGAAACCTTGAAATTTTCATCATTTTTCACATTCGTACTTGGGTTAATTGTTGTGGGACTGGGTTTTTTAGTGCCAGATTTCTTGATATCGGCATTTTCTGGCTCTGAATCGGAAGTATTTAATGCCAAGGCGGCGGACGCTTTAGGGTTGTTCTTTCTTTTATTTCTAGTTGCAGGGCCTAATTATATACTAGGTGCTTATTTGCAAAGTATTGGCAAAATGAAAGTCTCTATTTCACTTTACTTGCTCAAAGGGCTTGTTCTGGTTGGATTGATATTGATCATCACGTCAGCCTTCGATCATGATGTGAAGTGGATATGGCTTTCGCGCACCATCGCCGAGATCGGGGCATTCATATTCATTGGAGTTTATACTGCTTATCAGAGTCAACACTTTTATAGTCATAAAGCTATCCTGAAATGACGGTGGACATCCGGTGTGTTTGTTGGCTGGATAAGAACAGTGCGGACTAAATTTATAAGCCCATCGATCCTAGCTGTTCCAAATTACAGGTTTTGATGACGTTGGAGAAAGGATAAAAATTTAAGTCTTGTACAAGGCCAGATGAAATTATAGCTCATATTATATGCTTTTAATCTGTGTTTGTATAAGAATTTATGAAGTCACTTTTAGACAGTTTTACTTTCTTAATTGACACAGCATCGTAGTAAGTTATATAGGAACCGGATTCATGAACCTTCCGAATAGGCACTTTTCCATGAGTTAGGTTGGTTACTTGGTTATAGCAGTATGCTATATGTTTAGTGAATTTTTTTGGATCGAGACTATGGTTGCGTGACAAAAACAAGGTGTCAGAGCTCCCACTTCTTTTATACACAAATACATCAGTTAATTGGTCATTAATGTTTGCTGGCTCTAAAAGATAATGATGTGAGATAAGTTCACAATTATCTCGAGAGTAATCTGAAATACTACAAGTCCCACTAATGTGGCTAATGTTGTAATTTTTATTCTCGTCACCTCTATAAATATATTCACCAATCAAGGTTTCGTCATTTTTGACTACCCATTTATAGTTATTATCTTTTATGTAATAAACCGCGATGTTCCCACGAGATTCGGTTAGTCGTTCTAACGAGGTATTGTTGTTTTTTAAAACATAGGATTTTTTATATACAATTATTCCCGAAAAGTTCGCGCACCCACCTGAGACTGCCATGATGAGAAGTGGTAGAAGTAGTTTGATTGACTTTTGTTTCATAATCATTGCCGATAATATAACCCAATTAACTTATGGGTGATAGTGTTTGTTAGTGACGGTTTTACGTCTCTAATACCAATCTTTCCCTGACTTCCATCAAAGCGAAGCCAAGAAGGTTCAACCCTCTCCATTTAGGTGGTACTTTAGCGAATTGGTGGTCGCCGGGTAATCCTATTCCCCAAATGGCATCAACTGGGCTGGCTTCAACTAAAATCCGCTTTTTGGTTCCTAATAGGAAATCTTTAAGCGCAGGGTTTTGATCGAATTTATGGAGGTTGCCTTCTATTACAATTTCCGATCTTTTTGTTTCCCAAATGGTCTGATCAAACCCCTTAACTAGTCTTCCCAGCTTTTTTGCTTCTCCTGGCGATCCAGCTTGATGAATTCTTTTTTCTATAATTTCATCACCGAAAAGTCTGGCTTTTTCAGCCATCATCCAATGTTCTGCTGTTGGATATTTTTGGTCATGAACTTTGAAGTCCGCATGCCACCATTGGCTAAAACAAGAGCTAGTGACTTCTCCGTTTGGTGATGGACGATGCCCCCAAAAGAAAAGATATTTTAGTTTCTTCCCAGCGACATGCGCCTTTAAAAGTTCTTCAATGTTTTTCATTTTAGTTGATACACAGTCTTTGACTTCTCTCGTATTTAAATGCTATTTGGTTTTCTCCATGACCTTCTCTAAGCTAAATGGGAAAATTGGAGATTTTTCCCGGTGCAACTAAAATGCACAAAAGTTTCGGTCTGCGCGGAACCGTCATAGGAAATAGATCTTGTTATCATTTTTTAATCTTGATGGTATGATTTTGGAATCCATTGCTTATCTGTCTTTCCATCCGAAAATCTTGAATAACAACCAAGTTCTTCTAGCATTTGAGCTGGGTTTGTTGCCAAATTGTCCAGAAATGAATTTAAGGTTATTCCTAGGTTAACTTCTTCCCATTCATCATGATCGGAATAAAATATTTGACCGTTATAAATAATGAAATAGTTCCCAGACCCTGATACTTGGCCAAAAGCAACTCCATTTTGTTGAAATTCGTACATTTCGTCTGCTTCCAAACCTTCAAGCCAACTTTTCCATTCCTTATTAGCCGTTTCCAACTCATGAATAGGAAAAAACTCCAGACTTGCTTCTTCTTTTTGACAGTACAATTTCAATCCATTATGCTTGGTATAGAAATCGATGAGTTCGTTATTGTTAAGTTGAAGGTTAGATTTTAGTAATTCAAGATCTTTTTCTGTTGCCCCATGGTTAATAATATTTTTGACCGTAACAAGCAATTCTTCATTCTCTTCTTTATTGCCAGCGGCAAAACACTTAAATGTCGGGTGATCGTTATTAATGTGCTCTGTGAATTTTGTCATAATAAATGATACCGACTCTATATGAATCGTGTGTTTTGGTGAAGTTAATGTTTCGTCTACTAAATAGCCATTTCTGCGAAATGGGCTACTACTTTTTTCTTTTCTCAATAGGCCAATTCACGGAATTGGCGGTGCTTCTAAAATGCAGAAAACTTTCTTTAGCAATGTCTAAGCATGATTTCATCACAGCATGTTGTGTTTCTTTTTTACTTCGACAAGTCAGACTTTAGAATCCATAAAGAGTTTGGTATTTGGTTGTGACATTCAAGACCAAGGCTTTCTATATTAGTATCAAATTGAATCAAGACTCTATCCCTGTTCGGGAGTTGGAACTCATTGGCTAACCCAACCACTTTGGCAGTTCTTCCGATTAATTTCCAGTAGTTTTCATTTGCTGGGGTATTATCTAACGGTTCATTTGTTCCATTAAATGATTTTAGTTTATATAAGGCTCCTTTCTGCATAGTAATTGGGATGTTTACTTTATAAATTGAAGAAGCACTACAATACCTATAATTACAATAACTAATCCGAAGAATACTAGTTTTCCGATTAGTAAATCTGTTCGTTTTTCAGGCAATGAATGTTCAGGATATTCAATTAGCCATCTTTTAGCTTTAGCAGCTTCATAAAGAACTTTTGGAGTTACAGGAATCCTATTTACACGTTCATATGGTGGTTTGAAAAAAAGTCCGCCAAAATTTAGCCCTTCCTCGTCTGAATGAAAATACCATAAATATTCAGCCATATCTATCTTATACTTTTTAGAAAGAAGTTCCATTAGTTCATGAAAATCGTCACCAACCACACCGTGCTTTTCAAATATATCATATTCATGTTCTAGATTCTTAAGACCGAGATCCGATTTTAAATTGGCTACAAATTCATTTAAACTTTCCATTCCAAATATGAAACACAACATTATAAAAACGCAATTGCGTTTTTTACCATTATCCAATCTAACCGATAAAACACAATAAATCTAAAGATGACTAGACACAAAGCACTTTAGTCCCCCGTCAGGAAGTCTCGAAACTCCTCCGTGTCGTAGTTGGTAGCACCAGAGTACTTACCTATTATTTGTCCATTTGGTGAAATAATATAGGTGGTTGGGATCGAGCGAGAGTATAGCTGTGATGGTACTTTGCTCGCCAGTTGATACACTGGGAATGTATACCCTTTTTTCTGCATAAACCGCTTAGCGATGCCCATGTTATCATCAGAGGAAAGCATGACAAAAGCCACCTGGTCACCGGTCTTTTCATAAAGAGATTGGATACTGGGCATCTCGGCGACGCACGGCGGACACCAAGTCGCCCAAAAGTTGATAAAAACTGTTTTTCCCCGAAACGACTCAAAAGACACCAGATCTCCATTAATATTCACAAGCTGAAAATCGTATGAATTAAGCTTTAGGTTTTTGTCGACTACATTTTCAACAGAAGGGTTAGTTAAGCCGGTGAGCATTATGGCCCTGTTTAGCAGGACACTAAGATCTTTGTTGAGTCCGGTACCAAAAAGAATGGCTAAAAAACCTATCATCAATGCCCATTCTATTAATTGCCTTTTCGTATTTTTGGTGGCCTTTTTTCCATTTACTCCCATATAGCAGATACTTTGATCAGTTATGTGAGGGTAAAGCTAAGGAAACGGAAAAAAGTTCCATTAATAAGAATAGAAATCAATCCTTATGAGCCAAGTGCATTTCAGCAAGATTGCTGAGGAACTAAACGTAAAACCAAATCAGGTCGCCGCAGTAGTAGAGCTATTGGATGAAGGAGCCACAGTGCCGTTCATTGCTCGATACCGAAAGGAGAAAACCGGAAGCTTAGACGATTTGGCAGTAGCATCAGTTCGAGACCGTATCGGTCAGCTTCGAGATCTTGATAAGCGTCGAGAGGCTATTTTGAAATCTATAGAAGAGCAAGGTAAGCTCACGGATGCGCTAAAAGATAAAATTAATGCTGCTGAGACCATGACAGCATTGGAGGATCTTTACCTTCCTTACAAGCCAAAGCGTAAGACCAAGGCGAGTATTGCCAGAGAAAAAGGATTGGAGCCGCTTTCGGAAATACTTTTTGGACAAGATAATCAAGATCCAGAGGTAGTTGCGCAGCAGTATGTGGATCAGGAAAAGGGAGTGGAAAGCATAGAAGAGGCCTTACAAGGGGCTCGAGATATCATTGCTGAGCGTATCAATGAAGACCAGGAAATCCGTACAAATATTCGTGAGCTTTTTTGGACTGACGGCGTAGTTCGCTCGCAGGTGATTAAAGGCAAAGAACAAGAAGCGCAGAAATATAAAGACTACTTCGAATTTGAAGAGAAGATCTCTAAAATACCATCGCACCGTTTGCTGGCGATTAGAAGAGGGGAGAAAGAATTGTTTCTGATGGTGGATATTTTCCCTGATGAAGAGTCGGCGATGTATCAAATCGAAAAAGCCGTGTTAACAGCGGATACAGCTTCTTCACAGCATGTTAAAACTGCCGCAAAAGATGCATACAAGAGGTTGTTAAAGCCATCGATGGAGACTGAGACCAGGATGCGTTCGAAGCTAGGAGCGGATGAGGAAGCCATAAAAGTATTTGCCGAAAACTTACAGCAGCTATTGTTAGCAGCTCCACTAGGACAAAAGAAGGTGATGGGTATTGACCCCGGTTTTAGGACCGGCTGTAAAGTCGTTTGTTTGGACCAGCAAGGTAAGTTGTTGGACTTTGAAGCGATATTCCCCAACCCACCACAAAAGGACACGAGGACTGCAGAGGCAACCGTTAAATTTTTAATTGAAAAGCACGGCATTGAAGCCATTGCTATCGGTAATGGGACGGCGAGTCGTGAAACCGAAACGTTTATTAAGTCCATTGGCTTAGATAAGAACATTGCCATCGTGGTCGTGAGTGAAGCAGGTGCTTCCGTTTACTCTGCCAGTGAAGTGGCTAGAAACGAGTTTCCTGATCAGGACGTGACGGTGAGAGGAGCAGTCTCCATTGGCCGACGAATGATGGATCCATTAGCGGAGCTAGTGAAAATCGATCCAAAATCAATAGGAGTGGGGCAGTACCAACATGATGTGGACCAATCATCGTTGAAGAAAACACTTGACGACGTAGTGGTCAACTGTGTGAATAAGGTAGGAGTAGAGCTCAACACGGCGAGTAAGGAGTTATTAACCTATGTTTCTGGCTTAGGACCTCAGCTAGCACAGAATATCGTAAACTATCGAAATGAAAATGGACCTTTTAAGAGTAGAAAAGCTTTAAAAAAGGTGCCAAGACTAGGAGAGAAGGCCTTCGAGCAAGCAGCTGGATTCCTTCGTATTCTAAATGGAGAAGAGTCTCTTGACCAAAGTGCCGTTCACCCAGAGCGATATGGAGTAGTAGAGCAAATGGCTAAAGACTTAAGCTGTTCGATAACCGATTTAATGTCCAGTGCGGAGATACGCAAGAAGATTATCCTTAAAAATTATATTACCGAAGAAGTTGGACTTCCAACTTTGAATGATATCATCTCTGAGCTGGATAAGCCAGGAAGAGACCCAAGGGAAAAGTTTGAGCTATTCTCCTTTGCAGACGGTATTCACGAAGTATCAGACTTACGGGTAGGCATGACCTTACCGGGTATAGTCACAAACATTACCAAGTTCGGAGCATTCGTAGATGTAGGGGTACATCAGGATGGGTTGGTGCATGTGAGTGAAATGGCCAACAAGTTTATTTCTGATCCTACTGAAGTGGTCAAGCTTCAGCAAAAAGTGCAAGTGAGGGTTTTGGAAGTGGACGTGAACCGTAAAAGGATTTCGCTATCCATGCGTGATGAACAGAAAAGCCAACCGGCACCAAGGAAGAAATCACCGAAAAGAAATCAAAGTAACCAAAAGGACGATTTTCAGTCTAAGTTGGCGATGCTAAAAGGTAAATTCGGTGGATAGTTAGTCATTAGATTTGTAGCCTTTATCAAAAGGATGGCAAGGTTCACCTCATGACAGTAAAACTACCACCACTGGTTCCATCCAAAGGATTATTAGGCTCTGCTAAAGAGTACCTGAATGATCCTTTGGACTTTTTGGATAAACACCAAAAGGAATACGGAGACATATATCGTTTTCGGTTGGGTAATCGTAAGCTATTTGTGATTAGCCACCCTGCGTATGTGGAGCATGTATTACAAAAAAACCATCGTAACTATAAGAAAAGCTTGGCTTACCAAAAGCTAAGCTTACTCTTAGGTAATGGGTTGTTTACATCCGAAGGTGATTTTTGGATGAAGCAAAGGCGCTTAGCGGCTCCCTCTTTTCATCATCAGCAAATCAATGATTATTTCCATATCATAGGCGATGAATGTCGTCATTTCGAACAGTCCATTCAAGATGGACAACAGATTCCGTTTTCCTCTGAAATGACTCGCTTGACACTTCGCATGATCAGTAGAACATTATTAGGACATGATATCGATAAGGAGTTTGAAGTCGTAAAGTCACATTTACCACCGGCCCTATCATTTCTGATCAACCGGGTGTTCAAGCCCTTTCCAACACCTTTATTTTTACCGACTTCCTCAAACCGTCAGTTTAAAAACTCGGTAAAGCAATTGGATAATATTATTTTCAATTTGATTGCATCGCAAAAGCAATGTTTTGAAGAAAACTCAGGATTGTTAGCTACTCTTATAGCAGCAAGGGATGGATTTGGTAACCCAATGTCAGACCAACAGCTTCGAGATGAGGTGATTACCTATTTCTTAGCTGGTCATGAAACAACCGCTATCTCAGTGATATGGACGATGTATGCTTTGTTGTCGGACACTCAGATTATGCAAAGGCTTGGAGAGGCTTTGCAAACGGTGAACCTTGATAGCTACGAAAGTATTGCTTCCTGTGTCTACTTAGATTGGGTGGTGAAGGAGTCTATGCGTTTAAATCCTCCTGTGTGGGTAATGTCTAGGGAAGCAAAAGCTCATGATGAGATAGGAGGGTATTCCATCAAACCAGGTGATAGCCTTGTGTTTAGCCAATCGATAATCCATAAGAAAAAAAACCTTTGGGGTGAGGACGCAGACCTATTTCGTCCAGAGCGATTCCAACAAATGTCAACTGATAAATACGCTTACTTTCCATTTGGGGGTGGTCCTAGACTGTGTGTTGGAAAGAGTCTTGCTGAAATGGAAATAAAAACGATACTTGCTCGATTGGTCAAAAAATTCACCTTGTCCCTAGAAGACAAGCAGCACCCTGGATATGAATACTCATTAACCCTAAGGCCTAAGCAAGAAGTTTTTATAAACCTTAGTTCAATTCTAAAATAAGCCTTTAGAGTTACAAAGAGCAGTTTTGAAAGATTTGCTGTTTGAGACTACTCGAAGAGTAGGCAACAGGGCCGCCTGGCGGTTTCAAATCTTTCCGCGCGGCGTCCGCTAGATTTTTTGTCCGCGTCGGCGGTCCGGTACTTTTTCATCAATGGAAAAATCGGACCGCCGATGCGGTACAAGCCTATCCGGCTTGAGGACAAGAGTCTGTAAATGAGGTGATAAATGTTTTTCCCAACATTATTTAGAGATGAAATATTAATCGAACTCAGGTTATAACACTTAGGCATTGAGGGTTATAGAAACTAACATTGTCTATTAGGATAGTAATAGCATTATTCTGAATTGTCATTAGACTTAGTTATTGGCTTTTTATTAAACTTCTGAAGTAAATTCGCCCTAACCCATATTATCGTTATGAGACATTTTACGCTCTTCATATTGATGCTTTCCCTGACTTTTAGTGTTTTGGGACAAAAGATCAAGTATAAGGATTTGTACCCTTTACTTGATGTACAAGATTATGAAAATGCTTTGCCTAACCTCAAAACGTTTTTGGCAAACCCTAAAAATGCCGATCATGCCAACGCTCATCTGCAAATGGCGACTATTACCGAGTTACGGGCTAAAGCGCTGAAACCGTTGGTACAAGCTGAATTAATTAACTCCGCGGTAGATTCAGCGGTAAGGTTTTTTGAGATAGCTAAAAGTCTTATTGATGAAAAGGAAATAAAGAAAAACGACGATTACTATCAATCCTATAACCGTCGAGATTTAAGAACAGGAGAATTTGGAATTAAGGTATCTGATGTTCATCTAGATATCGAACAGCGTATTCAAGCTTTGGAGAAGCTTAAAGAGGATAAAACAACGTTAAATACACTATTAGAACAAGTAGAAGCTAAATATTCAGACTTAAAGAATATATTTTCAGATCTAAGCGAATTCCATAGAGAAGAGAACCTGCTCATACTTAGAGCCAATGAGGAAATCTTCGCAACTCTTGATGATTTGATAGATGGAACCATTGATGTGCGAAGCGATATATATGCGATAGAAGGACTTGTGAACGACTTGCCTACTAAGCCTTTTGAATTTAAGTTGGAAGAAAAATTAATCCGAGATTTTGCAAACGATGGACGTGAAAGTCCAGCGTCAATTCATGGCGATTTTGTGTTGTGGGATTACGAGTCCTGGGCAAAAAAAATCAAAAGAATCGTAGATGTAGATTTAGCACCTGCCAGAGAGTTGACAGCCGGTTATGACGAGGATCTTATGAATATTCAAAAGACTATTAGTGAGCATGGTGAGATCAATTTAGAAGATTTTTCGTGGGAGGTAGCTCCTAAGGTGGTGAAGGTGTTAACGCAATTTGAACCGGAACCTTATCCCATATACATTTTTCAGATGCACTTACAGGAGACATCACTCAAGTACCTCATGAGTGAATACTATTTCCCAGAGCTATTAGACTCGTTAGACATCAACTTCCAATACGAAAGAGCTGATACCGTTGTTAAGGCTTTGGAAGCATATGAAGAAACCATTTTGGATTTATTGGTACGAGAGAAATTTTCTCCAGAGGAGAAATACCGCGATTACTTTGAAAGGCGGTTTAAAGGTAAGTCCAACTACATCAAACAATTGGCAGCACGTAGAGACTGGCATGCGGCACTGAGAGAATCTTGGGAAGAAAAGCTTGCTTTTTGGTATGACAAAGCGAATTGGGTGGTATCCATTCAAGGCGCCGATACACTTACCATTCCAACTTTTCCTGATACTTCAGCATCATATATAGATTTTGCAGAGGTTGGCTTTTTGTGTCTTAATACTCAGCTTGGAAAAAATGATTCATTGATGTCTATTGGTATCGAATATAAAGAGCCTGCCAAACGAGAGAAACACAGTAAGGTATTAGGTTACTTGGCTAAAATATCCAACCCTAGAGAGTTAATATGGAAGACTAATTTCTCACTGGACGGCTTGCAAATTGGCACTAACATACATGATTTAAGTGGTGAAATCGTGTATTATGATTCGATATATTCTATTTCCTATGTATACGCGCCTAACGAGGATAGTACTCAAGTAAACTTAGCAGTAAAAAAAATAGAGCAGGATAAGGTCAAATGGCATCAAGAGTTCGTTTGTAAAAGTGATCTTTTTGAGGTGGTATATGATCCATATACTTTGAGAACTTCGATTTACTATTGGGAAGACGAAGAGTCAACTGAGAAGAAGAAGTTGGCACAATTGACGAATAAAGGAGAGATTTTTGGTACAAATGAATAAATGGCTAACGCACAACTACTTTAGACTATTCAGTTTTTCTTTACTGCTATTGATTTTAAATTTCTCTTGTAGTTCGGAGGAAGAAGGGCCTATAACGGAATAAGGCATTGAGCACCTTCTTCAAACAGATTCTTTAAAGGAATGGATATTACAGTCTCGAACAGTTGACAATGTCGAATCAAACCTTGACGATAAGTTTGTCGATGTTTTACTGTTTGCCAGTTTTGGAGCCTCTGATTCCTTGTATTTTATTCGTCAAGATACGACTACCATCTTGCGAACTATAGATAGCTCACTCATATTCATTCGTTCGGAGATTGATAGTATAACGAATGAGGTCCAAACCATTGATACGATTGTAGACCCTACAAATCCTGGAATGGCAAATGCAGGATTCTTCTTTGATATAGACACGGCTGTTCAGTACTTTGATACCACTTTTAGCTTTAGCCAAGAGATCAGTTTTAGCGCTAAATGGGAATTAGTTTCTCCGGTTAATAATGATCGAGATTTTGACCTTTCCATAAGTTATCAAGAAGATGATGAAGAGCAAATTCTCACTTGGACAGCAAGAGATCTTTGGATTAACGGATTGGCATTGGAATACACACTACCCAATCAAAACATTCGCTATCAAGATAGCTATAAGTCAAGGTAATCAACTATAAATGGCTGTGAAAAACCATGCCTAACGGTTTTAGCTGATCAATATCGATTTGTTCATCGAAGAGACCAAAGACAGTGGATCCACTTCCGGTCATGCTCGCATATTTTGCACCAAGCGACAATAACCTTTCTTTCAATGACGCAATTTTTGGATGATTAGGAAAAATAGACTTTTCAAAATCGTTTATCACTTTGCTTTGCCATTGATCAATGGGGAGTTCTAATAAGGATGTGATAGGTTTGTTTGTTGCCTTTGGCATAACGCCGCTATACGCCTCCTTGGTTCCAATGTGAATTTCTGGATTGATTAAAACAATGTAGAAACCGGTCAGGTCCACAGAAACAGGAGTAAAAATATTCCCGATCCCTGACGCAAGAGTGGGTTTATTTTGAATAAAAAAAGGGCAGTCAGCTCCAAGTTGAGCAGCATAGGATTCTAGTTGATCGTCACTGATAGCTAGCTCAAATTTGTCATTGAGCAACCTAAGCATAAAGGCACCATCTGCACTTCCACCACCAAGACCAGCCCCAATTGGAATAACTTTATGTAGGTGAATGGCTACGGGAGGAATCGAAAAGTCTTTTCGGATTTGGTGATAGGCCTTGATGCATAAGTTACCATTAGCCTCACCGGGTATTGGAATACCAGTAGATTGAAAGGAGAGGGAGTCACTTTCAATTATTTCTAAAACATCGTTCCAGGGAATAGGGTAGAAGCAAGACTCAATATCGTGGTAGCCATCAGGCCTTTTTCCCACGATATTAAGTCCTATATTAATTTTGGCATTGGGAAATGTAACCAATGCTTTATTTCGTTAGAGCACCAATCATATCTTCAGTAATTCCTGAAGAAGAGAATCCTCCATCGTGCATGAGGTTCTGCATCGTTACCATCTTGGTAAGATCAGAGAACATGGAAATACAGTAGGATGCGCAAGTCTCCGCAGAGGCGTTTCCTAATGGAGACATCTTATCGGCGTAGTCAAAGAATACGTCAAAACCAGAAATACCTGCGCCAGCCGTGGTCATTGTTGGCGACTGCGAAATAGTGTTTACGCGTACTTTTTTAGATTTAGCAAACTTATAACCGTAGCTTCTAGCAATAGATTCCAAACATGCTTTGGCCTGAGCCATATCGCTATAATCCGGAAATGTTCTTTGTGCCGCGATATATGACAATGCCAATATTGAACCCCATTCGTTCATAGCGTCAAGTTTATCAGCCGTTTGCAAAACTTTATGAAACGATAACGCTGATATATCCAAAGTCTTAAGGAACCAATCGTAATTAAGGTTACCGTAATCTTTCTTCTTCCGCACATTAGGACTCATGCCAATAGAATGCAAAACGAAGTCAATCTTTCCACCTAAGAACTCCATTGATTTGTTGAATAGGTTCTCAAGGTCCTCCATAGAAGTAGCATCTGCCGGAATTACCTCAGCACCACACTTTTCAGCCAATTCATTGATTTTACCCATTCTTAATGCAATCGGAGCATTAGTGAGCACAAACTTGGCACCTTCGGCACTAGCTAGCTCCGCTACTTTCCACGCAATAGAATTCTCGTCCAACGCACCGAAAATAATTCCGGTTTTTCCTGCTAACAGATTATAAGCCATTATTCAATTATGTTTTCTTAAATTTTGGTTGGATTCCCCATGCCTAGTCTTAAACCAGTCAGTCTTTTCACTTTGATTGCGGGAAACCAGTTAATCTGGCAATATTATACAAAGTTGACCAAGCAACATATCTTATCAGCACCCATTCTAAGATTCGGGTTTGAATTTCTTTTATATAGGTATCTAAAGTCTATTAAGCGCTGACCTAAAATCTAGGACTACGTCGTTTAAACCAATTACCCTATAGGTTTCATATCATAACTCTAGGTTAGAGAGCCACTTGTTTTTTGTGGATCAACCCCAGACAGCTAATGATTATTGGGTACTTGCATCTTACCTGCATTTTTCGGGTTTAAAAATATTTTAAATGAATTATCCTTTTGTTTATCAGGGTGTTACTAAATTTGTGGTTTGAAACTTTATAATCACTTGTGACTATGGATCAGGACTACCCTAATGTGCTCTTACGAGTTAAAGCAATTGTGACAGACTACTTTGTTATGTTAGTATTCATGTTTAGCGTGGCTTTTATCTTCAGCCATTTCGAACAAGCTAGTGAGAATATTCGTATGGGTGCATTCTTGTTTATTTTCGTCTTCTATGATCCAATATTTACAAGCTTCTTTGGTGGGACTATTGGGCATAAACTCAATGGTTTGGCAGTGAAGCGAGTAGCAAGCCCTGAAAAGAATGTTAATATCATTCTGGCGACAGTAAGGTTCCTCGTGAAATCAAGCCTTGGCGTTATTTCTTTGTTAGTAATATCTGCTAATGACCAAAGAAGAGCGATTCACGACATCATTTCAGGTTCAGTGGTGATCTTCGACATTAATAAATAATGAATTTAGTACTTTAGCCATGCATGAGCGCAGCAGCGCTGTCCAGCGCCGCTTTTGAAGGATCGTCTCCATCAATCATTTTGGCGATTTCAGATACGCGTTCTTGTTCGTCTAAGACTTTTATTTTACTGACTGATCGCTCAGCTGAGTGATCTTTATATACGAAATAATGAAGATCAGCTTGCGCAGCGAACTGAGGAAGGTGACTTATTGAAATAATTTGAATATGCTGAGAAATGTTCTGCAGCATTTTCACCATTTTCTTGGCTACCTCACCGGATACTCCAGTTTCTATTTCATCGAATATCATGGTAGGCATAGAAGCTTTTTCTGCCAAAATAGACTTGAGCGCGAACATCAAACGTGAAAACTCACCTCCAGAGGCTACGTCAACAATGCTTTGAGTGGCGATACCTTTATTGGCCGAGAACATGAACTTGATCTCATCACATCCATGCTCAGTATGTTCCGTTTGAGTCCTTTCGATTTCGAAAATGGCCTCAGGCATACCTAACTCTTTGGCGATAGCAGTTATACTGCCTGCTATTTCTGTAAATACACTCGTCCGAGAACTTGTAAGCGAAGCAGCTGATTTTTCTAATAGGGCTAGTTTCCGTTCAACTTCAGATGCTAAGGATTTTAAGTCATCATCAAGGTTTTCAACTTGTCCAACCTTGGTAGTAAGTGATGCTCTAACCTCAATGAGTTCTTTTAAATCTCTAACTTGATGTTTTTGTATTAAGCCGTTTAGTAGTGTTAATCGATCAGCTATTTCTGAGAGTTTGTGTGGGTCGTGTTCGATTTTTTCTTCAAGTACCTCCATTTCTGACTGGATGTCAGAAAGCTCTATCAATGTACTTTCTAATCGGTTCGATAAAGCGTCATAGGTCTTGCTAAGTGCTGTAATGGAACTAAGCTTCCTTTTTATGTCTGCTAATCTTGTATTTACGCCAAAATCTTCATCTTCGAGTAAGCCTATTGAAGTAGAAAAGCAAGATTTTACTTCTTCACTTCGTTCCAATATTTGCAGTTCCGATTCTAAATATTCTACTTCTTCGACGTCTTTTATTTCAGCCTTGACAAGTTCGTCAAGCTGAAATTTGTTGTAATCATATTCCTTTTTCAACGATGAAGCCTTTTGCTGAAGGCTTTCAAAGTTTCGTTTACTGGTGACGTAGTCAGTAAATTGATTGGCCACTAATTCTCTAACATCAGCATTACCCGCATATTCGTCTACAAGCTGAAGTTGGAAAATGAAATCCCGAAGTAGTAGCGTATCGTGTTGGGAATGGATATCAATTAGCTTGGGAGATATTCGCTTTAAAATATCTAAAGTCACAGGTTGATCATTGACAAAGGCTCGAGATTTTCCAGACGGAGATATTTCTCTTCGAATAATTGTTTCGTCGTCAAACTCTATTTCTTCTTCTTCGAAAATTGACTGCAGTTGATAGTTGGAAATATCGAATGTGGCTTCAACTATACACTTTTTATCTTCGAAATAAAGCACCTTTTTATCAGCTCTATTTCCCAGGAGTAATCCCAGTGCACCGAGCATAATTGACTTTCCAGCACCTGTTTCACCCGTAATAACATTGAAGTTTTGAGAAGGAGAGATATTTAACTCCTCAATTAGGGCGTAGTTATTAATGATTAATTTTTTGATCATAACTCGACAATGAGCTCTTCTATCTCGCTTAAATCAATTTTGTGTTTAGAACGGAAGTCATCCAAGAATAAGAGTGTTGTTCCGTTCAAACTCGCTACCGTACCTTTGGTTACCTTACCATTTTTGAACACCACTGATAACACACTTCCGATAAGAGAAGAGGATTCTTTTTTTAAAAATCTCCAATCTATTCTTCTTTGCTTTCTTGACATGCGCGAATTTACACAAACTTCATGGTTGCTATACCCTAAGAAATAGGTCCACGCAAATAATACGCTGATATTAGACCTGCCTTAATCTAGACGTATAACATTTAAGCGGTAACACTAATTTGCCGAAGAATTGGACTTTGGATTTAGTTTGATTTTAAAAATGGTACTAAGACCAAAGGAAAAATGTCTGTTTCGTGCGTTTTTTCCAAAAGTGTAAATTCCCTGACGATAGTCTCCGCGTAACCAAAGCCAATCTAAGAAAGCATACTGAAACATTGGGTTAACCCCTACAAACAAGTTGAGATCGTCATTAAATGTTTCGAGGTTAGTATAACGCTGTCTACTACGAAGAACCAATGATGGGCCGAAACCAAAATTCCATCTGTGAAATTTACGTCCAAAGCGAAGATCCAAAGATTGTTGACTCACTGTTCTAAATATATTTCTCTCTGAGTTAGAGTCCCAACCATCATAGCTTCTGACTCCACTAAGAAAGTCAAGTTCAATTTCTATGAAGCGCCTTGAACCTAAGTGTTGCTCTAAACCTATTACGCCGCCAAAGGCTAAATTATGATTTGAAATCCCTTCCAGTTCACGATGCGATATATTATTTAGCAAATGAGCACCTACTGTTAGCTTAAACCCACTAATATCCTCAAAACCCCTGCGAACTTTATGAATTTCCGAAACAGCACCGGTGCCTTGTTTATTCATGTCAATCATTATGTGATTGGGATATTTATATCGCTTGTTGGATGTGAAATCGATGATGTGTCCAACCAATCCAAAAGGGTAGAATAATGTGTTTCCGTAGATGAAATAAGGATCATTTTTGGGTTTAACTAATACTTCCGTTTTCGTGTGATCTTTAATAACTGTAATGGATGAGTTAATCGAGTTCCGCTTGAGGGCTATGGCTGTGGGAGTACAGCAAACAGTATCTTTAGTTATTCCATTTACGAGTTTTGCTCCTGGAATGCTGGTTTCCACTTGTGTTACCGTATACGCATTGTTTAGTAGTGTTGCACATGACGATGTGAAGAGGAGCGCGGAAAAAAGGATCCAGTGTGTTTTCATTAAACCGCAAATATAGTTTTTATTAAATTCCTTCAATGTCCAAAAGAACTGTTTCTAGAACTAGGACAGGTGTTTAAGACAAATAGTTGTAAATAAATAAAAATTGCTCGCCTTTATACTCTTGCACCTAGCTTTCAATTCTCCGTTATTTGCATCACCCTACGTCAAAGAATAATATGTACTTAATATACGATACCGAGACCACTGGTTTACCAAAAAATTATAATGCTCCCGTTTCTGATTCGGATAACTGGCCTAGGCTGGTACAAATTGCTTGGCAACTACATGATCCTAGCGGATCACTCGTGGCTAACCACAACTACATTGTCAAACCTGAAGGATTTACCATCCCCTATAATGCCGAGAAGGTTCATGGTATTTCTACGGAAAGGGCTTTAAAAGACGGTCATGATCTGGACTTCGTATTAGAGCAATTTGAAATAGATCTGAAGAGAACAGACTGGGTAATAGGTCATAACATTGAGTTTGATGTAAATATAGTAGGAGCTGAGTTCTACCGAAGAAGCACCGAATCGGTGCTCATGGAAAAGACGGTCGTAGATACCAAAGATGAATCCACAGATTTTTGTGCTATTCCGGGCGGAAAAGGAGGCCGATATAAGTGGCCAACGCTTACTGAATTACATACCAAGCTATTTGGAAAAGGTTTCGATGATGCGCACGATGCGGCATATGATGTAGCAGCTACCACGAAGTGTTTCTTTGGATTGTTGACGGAGGGTGTCATAATCCCAATAGATAAGCGAGATCCAAAATCTATTGCGTACGAAGAACCGCATCTCGAGGAAGCCAATTTTGAGACCAGCAAACAGGAGTCTAAAGCTTCTCCGGGTATCACTCGAAAAGATGTTCAAGCCGCTCTCGAAGAGTTAAAAGATGTACCTTTTGTTCATTTACACTGTCATTCTCAGTTCTCTGTATTGCAGGCCACATCAGATGTGGGTGCCTTAGTTTCTAATGCCAAGGAGTTAGGTATGCCTGCTGTGGCCATGACAGACCACGGTAACATGATGGGAGCTTTTCAGTTTGTATCTGCTGCGTTGGCTCAGGATATCAAACCGATAGTAGGGTGTGAGTTTAATGTCTGCCGAGACCGGAAGAATAAGACCCAAAAAGACGATGGTTACCAACAAGTACTACTGGCTAAAAATAAAAATGGATATCAAAACCTAGCTAAACTAGCGTCCTATGCTTTTGTGGAGGGTTTTTATTACGTGCCAAGGATTGACAAAGACCTTTTACTTAAGTACAAGCAGGACCTTATTGCTACAACAGGTGGATTATGGGGTGAAATACCATATCTCATTCTAAATGTTGGTGAGCATCAGGCAGAAGAGGCTTTTTTATGGTATAAAGAACAGTTTGGTGATGACTTTTATGTCGAATTAAATCGCCATGGACTAGAAGAAGAAAACATTGTCAACAAGACCTTAGTAGATTTTGCTGAGCGGCACGGCGTTAAATATTTTGCCGCGAACAACACCTATTACACACGAAAGAATCAAGCGGAAGCTCATGACATTCTGCTCTGCGTAAAAGATGGTGAAACCATCAATAAGCCCAAGAAATATATTGGTAAAAAAGGAAGAGACTTCCGTTATGGCTTCCCTAACGATGAGTTCTACATGAAGTCTGGCGATGAGATGAAAAAGCTCTTTGCCGATTTACCAACGGCCATTGCTAACATTCCAGAAATCGTAGATAAGATAGAGTCTTATGAACTAGCCAGGGACGTGCTACTTCCAGCGTTTGAGATTCCAGAACAATTTCAGGACGAACGGGACAAGGAAGACCCAAAGCTCAAAATTGGTGAGAATAACTATCTAAAACACATCACATACGAAGGAGCAAAAAAACGCTATAAAGAGATAACTCCCGATATCAAGGAACGACTAGATTTTGAGTTGGAGGTAATAGCCAAAACCGGATATCCTGGTTATTTCTTGATCGTAGAAGATTTCATTCGCGCAGCTAGAGACATGGGCGTATCGGTTGGTCCAGGTAGGGGATCCGCGGCGGGTTCTGCTGCAGCGTATTGCTTAGGGATTACGAATATTGACCCTATCAAATATGATCTCCTTTTTGAGCGTTTTCTGAATCCTGAGCGGGTATCCATGCCCGATATTGATATAGACTTTGATGACGAAGGGCGGCAAAAAGTAATTGACTACGTAATCAACAAATACGGAGCTAATCAGGTGGCACAGATTATTACCTATGGTACCATGGCCGCTAAATCGTCTATTCGAGATGCGGGACGTGTACTGGAACTCCCTCTACAAGAAACAGATAAGATTGCCAAACTGGTGCCGGATATTAAGCTTTCAAAACTTTTCAAACTCGAAGAGTCGGAACTGAAAAGTAAGCTTAATGGTGACCAGATGGCGATGGCCAAAGAACTCAAAGGCATATCAAAGGGTACCGATTTGTCTGCTAAAACGCTCAATCAAGCACGTGTAATTGAAGGGTCGGTAAGAAATACGGGAATACACGCCTGTGGTGTAATTATTACTCCTGATGATATCACCAATTTCGTTCCCGTAGCGTTGGCGAAGGACTCTGATATGTACTGTACCCAGTTCGATAACTCTGTGGTGGAAAACGCCGGGTTATTGAAAATGGACTTCTTGGGCCTTAAGACATTAACACTTATCAAGGATACGGTCAAAATCGTTAAAGAAAGACATGGGATTGAGCTGGATCCAGAAAACTTCTCTTTGGAGGACACAGAAACCTACGAACTCTTTCAACGCGGTGAAACAGTCGGTATATTCCAATACGAATCTGCTGGTATGCAAAAATATCTGCGTGAGCTGAAGCCAACAGTCTTCAACGATCTAATTGCGATGAATGCACTGTATCGTCCAGGTCCATTAGAGTATATTCCTAGTTTCGTAAAACGTAAACACGGTCAAGAGGAGATTACCTATGACCTTGCAGACATGGAGGAATACCTTAAGGAGACATATGGTATCACGGTATATCAAGAACAGGTGATGCTGCTGTCGCAAAAACTGGCTGGCTTTACGAAAGGTCAGGCGGATATGCTTCGAAAGGGAATGGGTAAGAAGAAGAAGAGCATTATCGATATGCTTTACCCTATTTTCATCGAAGGGGGAACTTCAAATGGTCATGCTAAAGAAAAGCTGGAGAAAATATGGAAAGACTGGGAGGCCTTTGCTTCATATGCATTTAACAAATCGCACTCTACCTGTTATGCGTGGGTAGCTTACCAAACGGCTTATCTAAAAGCGCATTACC
>CAYMST010000016.1:0-36637 GCA_964393115.1 uncultured Roseivirgaceae bacterium
TTAACCCAGATACTCCTCAAGAACAGGTTAATCAAGATGCTCTTGTGTCCGCTTTTTTTGGACTTGATAATGCACTACCAAGTCTATTGTGTAATCAACTAGGAAGCCTGTTAGATGGTATGCCTGTTAATTTTAAATTTCCATTAAATGCATCCAGTTTATCGGAAACTGATTTTGAAGTTGTAGATAGCCTTGGAAATAAACACGTCCCAATGTGTGCTCTTTTAGCACCAGCTAATGAAAATGGAGAAAATCGAACAGTGCTATTGATAGGTGAGTTTGGAACCGCTGTTACAAATCCACCCGTTGAGGTAAGAATTGTGGGGGATTTATTTACAACTGATACTTTTTCAGGAGAGTCCGCTTGTTCAGAAATCCTAAATCTAAATGGAATCACTACCACGAATATTATTCCGCTCGCTGATGGTCCAAGTCTATTTTTTGCCCAAAAAATTGATGGTACTCTGAATGAATGTAGTTCAGGAACACAAACGATTCAAGTTGCTTGGAATGGTGGCATTACACCGTTTATAAGTGGTGATACCGAATCTGACTTATTTCAATACTATATTGGTTATTCTGATAGTTCAGGAGTTCTAATACCGCATGTACCTATTTCGATAGCAGATATAAATGACAACGACAACTTTCACCAACTTTGTTTTTCTACAAGTGATGAAATTGTTAAAATTTCAATGATGGCTAACACGGTCGAAGACCCAAACCAAGATCCAAATTTATACAGTGAAATTGATGTTAGTTCCTGCACTCCTTAGACAATAATTGAAGAGAGCTTTCAAGTTAATTAAAATATAACTGCTTACAACAATGGCTATAAGCAGCCTATTGCTAGACTTTATATCAATCTACTTATTATTCATGAATGATTTTATGCAGCTCCCTATTTATAATCTTACTTAATTCGGGTGCTCGATCCATGATCATAAAATGCCCTCCCTTCGAAACCATCACGTCAACATCATCCTGAGAAGAGCATAAAAGTCTATCGTCACTACCGTGAATCCTAAAAAGATTAATAGGTTTCTGAGTGTTCCTCCAACCCAGAATTATTTCTATGGCCCATCTCAAAAAAACATAATCCGTATCACGAATGATCTCGCCAAGGATCTTCTGGTATCTTGATTTTGTTGCTCCAAAAAAGTAGTTGGCCAGGAAAGTCGGTGGTTTCAATAGGTAGTCAGGTATTATTCTGAGTAAACCAGTCTTTGCAAAAAGTCGAAATAGAGCAGGAATATCCATCCTATGCGTTGCCGAGGAAATGAGTATAATTTTTTGCGGATGAACAATATTACTTAATTCCAATGCTATCCTTCCTCCAAAGGAAACACCCATAATGACAAAAGGAGAGGAAGTATCAATCTGCTTAGCTAGTCTCAAAGCATAATGCTGAATCGATTCTCTATATTCTGGGTTGATCCATTTTAACAGTGTTAACTCAACGTCTAAAGATAACTCTTCAAACACTCGTTCATCAACGCCAAGCCCTCCAATAGCATATACTCGTAATGTCACCTTGAATAATGATTATTTAAGTACAAGATAGACTATTTACCTATGTCTCTCATTTCATCTCACCCATCAAATATGGAAACCAAGTATAAAATGCGATAAATACGATCAAGGCTATTATCCTCAAAATACGGAACTTAGGATTCGTGAGTTTGATAACCACAGTTTTAAAATCCTTATCAGCCCGTCGCAGCTGAAATTTGTTGGAAACCAACTCCACCAATTCGAATGGACCACTCAAAAGGTAGAGGTTACGAAGAAACAAAACTCTCCTGTCAGGGAGTTTATGATCTGATTGATTTCTTACTGCCATTCCCATGAGCCATCGCCCAGGACTGATGCCATTATATAAGTCTTTAAATGCAAACAGACTAAACCATATAAAACTAATGAGTAGCGCTCCAATAATGTAAACACCAGTGAGAAGACCTTCAGACTTAAAGTTTGTTACCTCCATTGAATAGATTGAAAATATTGTCAGTTGGACAAATAAGCTATAGTCAATAAAGGCAGCTCCAAGACGGCGAAGTAGTAGTAAAAACCATTTCATAGTCATTTTAGATAGGTGACATTACCCTTGAATTACGTGTAATTCAAGGGTAATGTATAATCTTATGAAGCGGGTTTAGAATTTTATCTTACAGTTAGGAAGCCAACTAGTAATTTTTTGTTGTTCAGCTTTGGAGATAGAATTCCCCTTTAAATTCAATGTTTTCAAACTGGATAGGTTTTTGACAGATTCCGGCAAACTAGTCAGTTGATTGTTTCCAAGCATAAGTTTTTGAAGCTTCACCAACTGTCCTATAGATTCAGGCACCTCTTGCAGCTTATTATTTTGTACGTTTAGTACTTCCAGATTTTCAAGATTCCCAATATTTTCTGGCAGCGAGGTAACTCCAGTGTTTGCACAGAATAACTGATTGAGTTCCGTTAACTCACCAATCTGAGCTGGAAGAGGTTTGCCTTTTAAATCTCTATCTAATAAAAAGTTCATCATCAGCTGATTACCTTGTAAGGCCGAATTTTGTACACGAGCGCGATATGGGTTGTTTCCCGTTAATAATTTAAAGGCTTTATCCCTTAGTTCCTTTCGTTTCGCGATTTGATATTGTCGATCCTTAATCGCCTCTTGATAAACCTCATCGTATTTGTCCTCGGTAGATAGGAAGTCGTATCTAGCAGTATTTTTCCTTTTACCAAGAATCTTCACCAGCTCGGGTGCCTCATGTTGAACTTCTGAGATGAGATCAGGGTTGTTTTTAAGCGCTTTAGCCCTATGATATACCTTACCGAATACCTCACTTGCCTGATTACCTTCTGTAAAAGCGGCATTTGTAGGGTCTGGATCTGGAGCGAAAGCCATATAGTGATCTGCGTGATACTTAGCTTTTTCAAAATTATTGAGGTACATGTTAGTAATGGCTAAATTTCCATGGATGCTAGAAGCTACTTTTGCGTTGATTTTAGCCTTTTCATCGACATAATCAGCCTCTTTTATAGATTGGTCCCAAGTGGTAATAATCTCCTCTAGTCCATCTAGTTGTTCATCCTCTCTAGATAGTATGGCTACAGATTTTTCAAGTGCACTTTGCAAGTCACTGTAATCGACTTTATTGCTTTTGGCAGCTGCCAATTTGAACTTTTCCTTTTCATAGACCCAAAATACACGTGGATAAAGCGTTTTTAACGCTTTTCGCAATTGTGAAAAATAGATTTTTCGACGCATAAGGTTATGACCAATGTAGTCATACATTCCTTTTAAGTGGTCTTCCGACTTGAAGTAATACCAAGATAGGGTAAGCTCTCTTCCTCCAGTTTCAGTTTTACGAGTAGTATACACTTGCTCGTTTCCAAACTGTAAGTTGATGTTTTCATTTAGCATCCATGCGTCAAGAACTTCCCCTTGTTTACCCACTATTCGGACCGCAACAGGTGCCTTAAACTGAACTATATAATGGTAATTCAAGCAGTCATCACCATACAATTCTGTGTTTTTACAACGCGAGGTTTGTACTTCTTTTCCAATCTCCTCCGCAGCACCGTAAGCAATTTCAACAAGGATGTCACCTGTTTCAGGTTGGTCAGTGAACGTAATTGGGTGATCGCTAAAATACCTGTTGCCTTTTTCCCCCTTTATCGTGCCACCTATCCCTTTTAGATAGTGCTTAATCGTATCTTTATCGACACCAATTTTACCAGCATATATTTTAAAACCTATAGTCTCTACATCAGCCATTGGAGTAGTAGGACCATTCAGGTAGTTTCGCTTAAATGGTTCACGAATTATCCTTTGAGCACTGGCATAAGAAGCAACTAGAAACAGTAAAAGTGTGGATGTTAATAATCTAATTTTTTTCATGAGTTTTAGATAAGATTTGTATTTAGGAGATCTAAAATATGAAAATTACCTGATTTTTCTTCTTTTTTGATGTGAATCGATTTTTTTCGCCCCGAAGCAAAGCCAAAAAGAGAATACTTTGAGAGAGAAATATAACCACTGGTTCTAAAGATACATAAATCATGTCATTTCGTGATGATCCATCGACTAGGACTGATACCATTATATGAATCTTTAAACGCAAACGGAGTAACCCAAGTAAGACTAATTAGCAGGATTCCAATGATATAAATACCAAAGGGACTATCAGCCTTAAAATTTGTTATCTCCATTGAAGAGATTGAAAATATCGTGAGTTGGACAAATAAGCTATAGGCGATAATGGCAGCTCCAAGACGGCGAATTAGTAGTAGTAAAACCATTTCATAGTCAAATGTGATAAAATCTTGTTATTTATCACATTTGACTAATGGAATCCATAAGGTAATTACACGAAAGAGTTGGTTTGAACAGTATATTGCTAGATTTTTAATCCGATCTTAAATAGAGAGGATTTTATTACATTTTCGTCTTAAACCATTTAGTGGCCTCCACAACAGACTCGTTTACTTCAGCTTCTTGGTCGTAATAGCTAAACTGATGATAAGGAGACTCTAGTTCCGTTACCATCCAGTGTAAATGTTTATCCTCCGCCGCGATCTTCTCAAAATAGTTCTTGGTGTATTGTGGCAGAACTGCACCGTCTGAGTGGATCATTAAAGTCGGCTGTTTTAGGTTTTGTGCGGTTGGCATAGGGTCTGTCGTCAACCAGTCTTCCCACGACATAACAGCAAACTTATCATTGCTCCACTCGGGAACTGCTCCTCGCTCTGGGTTGAGGTAATAGTCATAAGGACCGTACATAGCCGCAGAAGTATCCTCGGTGGAAATAGAAGGGATATACTCTACTACACCGTTTTCAGCATAATCCTTCTTAGCCACGCGAGCAGCGTTGATCTTTGCACTAACTCCTTCCTCTCCCCCATAAAATAGTTTTACGGCTTCGGCATCGTGTAGCCATGACGCGGTGGTGACCACCGACTTTATTCTATTATCTTCTGAAGCGGCCATCAGCGTATACATCGCTCCTGCACATACGCCGAAGGCTCCTACCCTATTATTGGCCACTTCCTCCAAAGTCTGTAAGAAGGTTACTGCGTTTTGGACATCAACTTTCTTCAACGATGGACTTTCGTAGAATCGTGGTTCCCCTTCGCTCTCTCCAAAGTTTCTGAAATCAAACGCCAATGTGATAAATCCCTCTGCCGCCAATCTCTCTGCGTAGAGACCGGCCATTTGTTCTTTGACGGTTGTCCAGCTGCCGGAAATAACAATAGCTGGGTACTTCTTCTTAGCCTTATAATTCTTTGGGTAAAATAGGTTCCCTGTGAGCTCTGCTCCTTCACTATTAAAATGTACTTTTTTCATGCTTACCTGATTTTCGCTTGATGATTGGCTCATGCTTACATGCGACAAAACAGTCGCTATAAGCATTGCCAGGATATTTAATCGTTTCATTTGTATTCGTTTATCTCGCACCAGTTTTAACTATTTGCCATAGACATAGGTGATAATTGGATTGAGGGTCATGATTATTTCCTATCTGATTGTTATTTGATTTTATGGATTAGCCCGAAGCCACGAGCGGCAACGATAGGATTGAATATTTCCACATACTCGGAGATTAATCCCGATTCGTTAAATCTAAATGTGGCGTAATAGTCATTCTGATAAAGTCCTTCGTCGTTCTTTAAGGTGATTTTTCCTTTGTACTTTACAAAAACAAGCGTAGGGTCATCCATCGTATGGATCTCTTCAATAGGGAATTCCATATGTTCGAAATTTGGAAAGACAAGAGTCCAATAATCTCGAATAGCCTGCTTCCCCTCTGCTCCCTCAGGGAATATACCAGAGGCATATGGATTGATGTGACGTGCATCTTCGGCAAACAAGTCTACCAAGTCCTCAATTTTCTCTTCCTCTAGTGCTTTGAAGAATGCTTTCACCGATGCCATATTTTTTGCTGGATTATTCATGGCTTTAGCCGGTAGAGACAGATTCCCTTCTTGATACTTAAAGTTGAATTTCATGGAGCTAATCCTCCACTCCTTCCGCTGATCTTGCTCTAACTCAAAATCGTAGCTTCCCACTACTACCCATAGGTTTCCGCTTTCGTCAGTTAAGTAATGGCTGGCTGTCCCATAACAAAAGACATTTGCTTTGCTATCCTCGGTAGTCGTCAGGAAATTCCCAAGCTGATGATGTGTATATTCAAAGCCTGGGAGAATCCCTTTCCATGACGTAATAATCTGTGATGGAGTTAGCTTGGAAGCTGGGTTGCCAGTCATTGAAGAATAGTCCAGCAAAACTTCACTCACAAAAGACGCTTCTACTTTTTGCCAATCTCGTTGATCGGTGGCTACAAATAACTGTACCACCACTTGCTCTGGGCTTTTCATAATCTCCGCGTTTACGTTTAAAAATAGAAGGGAAAGAATCCCAAATATGATTGTTTTCATTATCGCTCGAATTTTAGAACTACATGATCTAGACCTTCTAGGCATCGATCATCCATTTCCTATTTGTTACTCTACAAAGCTCAGCATTAGACGAATGAGGTGATTTAGGATTTCAAATGAAGAAGTATAGATTTCAAAGATTGGTTCAAGTGGTTAGTACCTGATCAGGTGTGTCATCAAAACTTACTTCTCTATGGTCTAGCCTATGTATAGATCCGCAACTTTCTCGTGCGTTAGGGATCGCAGCGAGAAATCCCGCAGCGGTAGCGAGGAATTGAAGCGGAGAGCCCGCCCCGAAGGGAAACGCCCAAGTCTTAACTGTTATATAAAGTTTATTTAAGCGCTCAAATTATATCCAACAATACGTCGTTCGAACCAACTCTTTTGTGCAATGATCTTATGGATTCCAGGTAACTTCATTGCGGTATGAGAGAGGTGTTTTTCCGGTATTCCTCTTAAAAAAAGCACTGAAGTTATTGGGGCTATCGAAGTGCAATGAGTACGCAATCTCCTTTACTGACCACTCTGTTTGTGCTAGATACGATTTCGCCAATGACAAGATATGGTTGTGAATGTGATTAAGTGCGGTAATTCCTGAAACAGACTTTATCACGGCGTTTAAATGATTTGGATGAACACTTAGTTTTTCGGCGTAGTAGCTAGTAGTATGAAGATTAGAAAATGTTTCTAATTGATTGTCGGGATAAAAGCTGGTTTGGATCAATGTTTGATATCTCGATAGAAGCTTCAAGTCCGCAGCTTTTAGACTCTTGTTAGCTATCTCTTTCTCTACTTGCTGTTCGAAAAAACGTCTTACCAGTGAAAGTAATAAGAATACATGCGCTTCTATAATTTGAAACTTATCACTGGATTTACCATTGTATTCTTGCCAAATGGCTTCATAAATGGATAGAACACGTTGAATTTGAGACGTTGGGATGGTAAATGGGATCGCCTGGTCCATTTTCAGAAAAGGGAACAGGTTCAGTAAGTCCGATAGTACTACCGACTGCGCAATGAAGTCCTGGCTAAACATCAAGTAATAGCCTTTCCAATTAGGAACGATGTCCCAAGAAAGTACCTGAAATGGGGTATTGAAAAATATAGTAGAACCCTCTGGAAAATTCGCGAATTCGCCCGAAACCACACTTCCATCTCCTTCGGCTTTTACCGCTATGGCATAGAACTCATGGCGGAAAGCAGGCATATGCTCGATGACCGAAGACATATTCTCTTCAAAACTCCGAATATCAAAATGCGGATACTTCGGAGGAGCGATGCGGATGCCTTCACAATATTGCGATATCGTCTTGAAGTGCTTCAAGTCACTAAATTATCACAAGCTCAGACGATATCAAACGCTCTAAAAACTATACTTGATCCCTAGTTGCGCCCGCCATCTCGAATTAAAAAGATCAGTTACGTATGGATCAGTTCCTTCAGGTATGTTGTATTGAAACTGGGGTTCGTTATCCTCTATTCCCCTAAAGTTGAGCAAGCTAAAGCTTGAGTTCACCACATTTGGTACAAACACCAGACGGCCCCAATCTCGATTGATAAAATTTAGGACGTTCAGCATATCAAAAGAGAGTGCAATGCGATCTCCATTTCCTAGGTTCAACGTATATTCAAGCTTCATGTCTAGCTCATAATTCCACGGCGTCCTCGCTCCGTTTCTTTCTACTGTTTTTCCCCTTCTACCATTGAGATATGGATCTTGTTCAATAAATGTGTTTAACTGATTCCACTGTTCAGCCGCTGTAACGATTACATTTCCCGAAGCGTCTGTGATATCGATTAGGTTGATTTCACTAGCGTCTCTAGGTACATAAATCAAGTCATTTCGCGATGATCCATCTCTATTCAGGTCTCCCTGGTAGACATAAGAAAATGGAGTTCCCGCTCTCGCATTGAACAAAAAGGATACAAAACCGGAGCTTTGCTTGCCTATATCAAAGGAATAGGTATGACTACTTACGAACTTATGTCGCAAATCAAAATTGGAAAATGATACGTCCGGATCATTGGAGACTACGGCTTGGTTCCATTCGAAATTTGCTGCCGGAGAGCTACGAACGGTACTCGATACATCTTTGCTCCGCCCATAGGTATAGCCTAGATACCCTTGGTAGTTTTTCATCTCCTTGGTCACCCCAAGGGTGACATTATATCGAAACCCCTGATCGGTATTGGTCAGTAGGAATACGTTTGTAAAATTTGGATTAACCTTGATGGCATCACCTGTCTCCTGGAAATACGGACGGTTATCTGCGCCACTAAAATTCGCTAAGTCGTCTTGACGGTTGATCGACTGAAAAAACAGACCATTTACTACATCGGTATAGGTCATTTCTAGATCGAATGTCCATTTGTTCTTCAATTTGGCTTTGAAGGCCAAGTTTGTCTTCCAGTCTCTTGGTAAGCTGAAGTCTGGATCTAGTAGATTTATTTCTGTGAGATTAGGCTGTTCGCTACGAAGGTCTTCTAAGTTGTCGGTCAAGGCGACTGGATCGTCTGGTCTCAGATCTATATTGAAATACTCGGTCCCAGAAATATACTCGGCGTAGGCAAACCATAAATAGGGCATTCTGCCTGAGAATAGTCCTGTTCCTCCTCTGAGTGTATACTTACCCTTTTGATCAAAAGAATAGTTAAAGCCAAAACGAGGATTTAACTGAACCTTGTTTGAGATAGTATTGTCAAATCGTGCGAATTCTGTGGTCTGTTGTACCGCAGGACTAATAGGCAACCGCTGTGTCAGAAACTGTCCATCGACTCGTAAACCAGCTGTGAGCTCTAGTCCATCATTTACACGAACGTTATCCTGAAAGAAAGCGGCCGCTTCCATAACGCCAATGGTTGCCGAAGGGCGATTGCTTACAAAGTCAAAGTCGTTATTTCGTACATGGTATACGCCGCGAATTCGTGCTGGTCTATCTTCCAAGAAATCCGCAACAGAGCGGTATTCCCACCTTCCATTCCAAGCGGATAGAAAACCATAATCGACATCGTGTAACTGTCCGAAAATACCGGCTTTAAAATGGTGTTTATTAACTCTAAACGTGTAGTTATTGGCCAGTTGGAGAGTGACGAAATTGGTATTGTAGACAGACGCTTCGCGGTAAGTACCTCCAAAGATCCGACCTGCTGAGGACGTAGCGATTTGAATATGGGGAAATACCCTCCCGTCAAAATCGCGGTCTTCTTTAACCGAATTAACACCAAAGGTCAATTGGTTAGTTGCGCCATTGTCAAAATTTGACTTTAGCTCTAAAGCCATGCTATTGGCCATGCTAGAATGTTGATAACCCTGATTCCCAAAGTTGAAAAAGGTACTGTTCCACTCCAGGTTATCTGCGAAGCTGTTCACATAGTTGTTTCGAATCGTTAGCTTATGTTTTTCTGAAATATTATAATCGATTCGCGCAAAGATCTTCGTACTTCCCGTTCTCAGATCAGCACTTTGAAAGGCTCCTGGGTCATACTCGTAAGTCGTTAATAATCGGTTTCGAACAGCCTGAATATCCTCCAAAGAAATATCCGAAGTATTACTCCCTGGTGCATTCAAGACCGGAGTATTGGATAGTGCCTGCTCCACATTTACATAATAGAACAATTTATCTTTTATCAGTGGCCCTCCTACTCCAGTTCCAAACTGGGTATCATAAAACGACTGTACTTCCTGTGATCTTCCTCCTGCGTAACGTCCTATCAAACGCTGATTGTTACCAAAAGCATATATCTCTCCTTTCATGCTGTTAGTCCCGTTTTTAGTGACAAGGTTGATACTGGCTCCATTGAAGTTTCCGATGCTCACATCAAAGGGCGCCAACTTAACACTCACCTGTTTTACCGCACCCAGTCCAATAGGCTGACTTCTGGATAGACTACCCGGCGTGCCGTTCGCTAAAGAGCCTGAAGCCCCACTCGCCGGTTCTTGAAATCCGATAATGTCATTATTAGCGATCCCGTCAATACTCAGGTTATTAAATCTATTGCTGGCTCCACCAAACGAATTAAGATTGTTTTCAGGTAGGTTCTTCGTTAAGTCTTGAATGCTCCTATTAACCGTGGGCGTCGAACGAATTGCTCTACGGCTCAGTAAGGTTTCATTACCGTTTTTTTGCGATATCGACTGTGCGGTTATCACAACACCTTGTAGGGTTGTACTCGACTCGGTCAGCGTTATGTTTTGAATGGCTATGCTTCCTAGATTAATGGATAGCTGCTTCTCTATCGGTGTAAAGCCTATATAAGAAACTGTAAGCCTGTAAGTATCTCCAGGAGGAATATTGGTAATTCGAAAGAAGCCGTTCTCTGCCGAAGTGGTCGCATAGGTGAACATGGTTTCGGTATCCACCACGAGAACGTTGGCAAAAGGAACTGGCTCTTTCTGGTCATCCTTCACTGTCCCCTGTATTCCACCTGTTGTTTCTTGTGCCCAGATAATACTGTGAAACAAACAGAGCAACAGAAATGTAATTTCTATTTTCTTCATCAAAACTTAAATAAATAAAAGATTAGGACTAAATCTGTTTAGCCGAATCTCTAAAATTTGTTCATAAACGGAAATAAATAAGGTAATATTAACCCTTGATAATAAGGGTGTTAGGAATTAATTAAGGCAAATGGGGAACCCTTATTTTTGGTAATCTGCTGGACTAGACCTAGCAATGAGAGTGAAGTGATTAAGTCAAAATCAGGTAACTCTTGGCCAAGTGATCTTATAATATTGCGAAGGGTAAGATCCTCGGTCTCCAGTGTGGGAATATCCTTTAACACTGAAAGATGATCTATATCATGAAGTCTGTCAAGCTCAGTAGGTTGGAAGCGCCTTTTGGTGAAATCATCACGTAATTCAGCAGCTACTCCTCTCGTGTTCCAAGCATACTTGGAAAAGGTGTCTTGATCAAAGTGTTGTCGGCAAAGCCCAATTAAATAAAAGCCTCCGTCAACTGAAGGACCTAGAACGGGTTTTCCAAATATTAAATGATGGGTAGCCTGATGAATATGACTTTCCTGAAGTTGTGGACAGTCGTTACCTATGGCAACAACGGCATCAAACCCTTGATCAAATACAGACTGAAAAGCGTTAGAGAGCTTTGCTCCAAAGCTGTCTCCTTGTTGTTTTGTTTCGTCAACATAAAAGACAGGAAGACCACTTTTCTTCGTAACTCTTCTCGTATAGCGGTCCAATGAAATCACCAAGTCACCCGCCTTCATAAAAGGCTTACGCTTCAATTCTTCCTCAACAGAAAGAGCGAAAACAAGAAGTGCTGTTTTTTTAGATGACATCAATTGAACTTACTAACTCCTAAAATACCAGATTAGGAGAATTATGATCGTATTAAAGGTTAAAAACGTCTCACTAAGGACGTAATAACAAGAATAACGTACTTAGAGGTCTCACAAACGACTAAGCTATTCACCTCCAATCATGTCAATAGAGTTGTAATTCAATCGTTCAACTTATTTTTAAGTTGGTTAACTTAAAGATAAGTTGTAGGTTTGCATTGCTGATTAAGAAAACTTGTAAAGTAATGGTTACACTAACTAAGGCGGAAGAGAAAATCATGAAAATTCTCTGGGGTATTGGGCAAGGATTTATCAAGGATATCCTCGAACAATACCCCGACCCAAAACCTCCTTACAATTCGGTTTCGACCATTGTCCGCGTATTGGTACAAAAAGAAATCGTGGGATTCAAAGCTTACGGTAAAACGTATGAATACTATCCGCTAATTACCAAGGAGACATATAGCAAAGGTCAACTGTCACGGTTAGTCTCTGATTATTACAATAATTCTCTCAAGCAAGTTGTCAGTTTCTTTTCTGAGAGTAAACAATTGAATGAGAACGAGTTGGATGAAGCCATAAAAATGTTGGAAGAGCTAAAGTTGAAAAAAGATGATTAAGCTAATGCTCTACTTGCTAGAGGTAAGTGCAGTAGTCGCAATTTTATATGCTTGCTACTTCGCTTTGCTTCGAAAGGAGACGTTTTTTGATCTGAACCGAGCTTTTCTCTTAGGTATCATGATCATCTCGTTTCTTTTTCCACTCGTCAATCTTGACTTTTTAAGTTCAAGTCCAACACCGATTAATGACTCCATTGATCAGCTGCGTCAGACACGCATGACGTATTTTGAAGCATTAGAATCATGGTCTACAGAGGGATACTCTATAGAGAACAACCATGTAGGTATCAGTAAATCAGATAGATCCGTTTCAACTAAGTCGTACCGCGTAGTGCTCATTGGCATACTGAGTATTTATCTATTCGGCGTGGTGGTTGCTTTATCACGATTGCTTTGGGCGTACTATTCAGTATTGCAACTGCGATGGCGCTATGATAAAGAACAGATTGATGACACGCTGGTCGTAAAGCTGCCCTATCCAACGGCTCCCTTCTCTTTCCTCAACACCGCATTTATATGCGAAGAAGAAAAGAATGACGAGGCACTTGGTCAGATACTGGCACATGAAAAAGTGCACATCCAGCAGTGGCATTCCGTAGACTTAATATTTGTTCAACTTTTAGGAGCTGTGCTTTGGTTCAACCCAGTCGTATGGCTTTTGATAAAATCTTTAAAAACTACACATGAATACATAGCAGATCGAAAAATTATCAGTCAGGGTTATTCCTTAGTTAGGTACCAATCATTGCTTTTGAGTCAATTAATCAGCAACAACTCGATCGGGTTGGTACACAATTTTAATTTGACATTTATCAAAAAAAGAATAACAATGATGAACATAGAAAGGTCCGGGTGGATCGGCAAAGCTAAAGTAGCCGCTTCCCTTTCGCTTACAATAGCGCTTGGTCTTATCATGATGCAGTGCAATACAACACTAGACGAACAAAGTAGCACTTCTGGAGTTCGAGATATAGATGACATCATCGACTGGGGCACAGAGTCGGTATCATATGTCGTTCCTACTCTGCCAAAAAGTGAATTCAAGTACAAAGGTACTAGTGACAACACCATGCAAATCGAAATTTATGATGACCAGATTCATGTAGATAAACAATTAGTCAGCTTGTGTGATTTACCCAAGGCTATTAAGTCATCAAAAATTGATCGTCATGGAATCGTACTCATGTTGGTGGATCATCAACAAACCATGTCCTTAGTACGCGCCGTGGAATGGGAACTTCGAAAAATCAATAGACGAAAGGTCATTTACTCCGGAAAGACCGAAGAAGGCTCGCGCGTCGAAGTAAAACACATGTTGGCTCCAGCACCAGGCAATAGTTATGGTATAGAATTACATACGGTTGATGACGCATATGCTAAAGCTCATGATCTAGATATTTTAAAAGTAGACCTCAATGGGAACTTAAGTTCTAAAGATCAAAAGCGAGTGTATGACTTTGTGATGGCACATGTTAAGGTCAGTAAGTCCAATTATATGGTTAGCGCTAAATATGATGATGATACTTATTTTGGGGATTACCTAGCGAACATGATCTATATCCGAGCTGGGTTTAACCAAATATATCAGGAGCGCTCTCAAAAGATGTTTGGTAAAAACTTCTTCGAACTGGATAAGTCAAATCCAGAAGAAAAAACGCAGTATAACGCAGTACGTAAAGGAATACCAATGGCTATTTCGATTGCTGAAATTTAAGTTTTAAAACTATACCGAAGGTCTAGTTTCCTTCGGTATGGCTTGTGCAAAATGCTCAAAGTACCCACAAAACTTAGGGAAACTTCGCAAACTGCAATAGCGTTTTACCCTATTGCAGTTAATCGAGTTAAACTTTCTGAAAGGTATAATGGCTATGCCTTATGACTAGACAAAATACAGAGCCCATATACAAAATCACATGCTTAATATTTGAGAACGGGTCAATTTGATCCTATTTTCAAATATTTAACTTCTGACTTTTTCAGCAAGTTCTAACTGCTCCAAATAATTATTGTAAGTGACTATAACTAAATCTTATAGGTCATCTAAGATGTAATGGAGAACTTCTATTTGGAGCAAACTTTATCCTTAATCAATATTTTCCAATTTCTTAATTCTCTCCAAAAGTTCTATTTGATGTAAGGTAAGCTCTTCAACCTTTTTCAATAAGATCATGTTCATTTTCAACAGATCAACTCCGTCTTGCGACATTTCTGTTGCTGACGGCACTTCTGGCAGATGCTTATTTTGGTCTATATAAAATTTGGTATCCTCTAAGGACATTAAGTTGTAACTATCTTCAAAAACATAATCAGGAACGGATTCAAAATCTGTGTCTATCAATACTTCCTTACAATGAATTTTACCGTTGACGGTGAGTTCACTATCAGGGTTATCTGTACCAATGCCCACTTTACCATCTTCCACCACAGTGAATAGAGCTCCATGAATTTCGCCTTCAGTTTTATTTCCAAAAACCTGAAACTTATCATCCGAACTGTTTTGGAATTCATCTATGTAAAAGCGCATATCGTTATGCGACACAAACTCTAAAGAATTAGATCTTTCTCTTATGGAATTCGCAGAGCTACCAAAAACTACTTCAACATCTTCTACCAAGTGAACGTTACCGTAATTGCTGACTCTAAAAAGCTCTTCCCAACCAGTTTTCGAAGGATCTTCTGCATCTCGTCCTATGACGAATTCTGCATCGTTATCGTTATCGTTATAGTCTAATGCTATAGCCAATTTCCCTTTGGTGGATAGGGATGCAGATCCTGAACTATAATCTGAATTAATCATTTTAAGTATTGTAGCCTTGTTTTCTGCTTCTATTCGGTCAGTTACTATAGGTGTTTGACCGAAAGCAAAACATGAATAAAGAATAAGGGTAGTAATAACTATAAAATTTCTCATGAGTATATGATTAATAACTGAAAAACGTTTTGTTAATTTATTTGACATCAGTTGATGAGGGTAAATTATTATTCAATAATAAGCTTCTTCGTCTCTTCAAAACCATTGGCATTAATCTTTAGGAAATAGATGCCAGGAGTATAGTTGCTGAGGTCTATCGTTTTCTTTTTTGTGTTGATTCCAAAAGAACCTGATTCTCTCATTATTTCTCGACCCTGCATGTCTTGAAGAACTATGTGAAGAACTCTTTCTTCGTCAATTAAATACTTGAGGGTTGCATGATCTTGTGATGGATTGGGATATAGTATGAAACGTTCATTTCGTTGAGTTTCTGTAGAAGATGATTCATTATATCTTGCCATTGAAGCGTTTTGATCGTAACAATTACCAGTTACAAAAACCTCTTCAGAAGATCCAAAGCCCTGTGGTTTTGATACAGGATGTCCAACAATGGACGCTCTAAATTCTAAATCATCATGACCTTTGACATGAAAACCAGGCTTTAACGTTATGGTTCGTCCCGCTCTAGCAAAAACGCTCGAATTAGAAGGCAAAGACAATGTCATATCTAGCCTGCTGGCTTTATTTGTCACACTATTGTCATAGATTAATTGCTCGGTAGGAGAATCTAAAAAATCACTATATAAAAAGCCCAAAATATCATCATATTCGGCGTAAGGAGGCATCGTAAAAATACTAGCAGTATAATCTTCAGGATTTAAACCCGAAGGATCAAATTCAACAGCATAACTGTTCTTATAATAATAGTTGTTTTCAAATAATGCAACAACCGATACTGAAATCTCTGTGTATCGGTAGGGTACATTGATAGCTGCGCCTCTAAAATCTTTAATATCAAAGTATCGTGAAGACAAAATAAGCGCATCATCTACGGAAAGATCTCCTTCAGGTCCGGTGAATTCATAATCTTCAATAAGATCGACAATATCCATCACTCCTTTCTCTATTTCATGTTGCATAAGATTAAACCTATATTCACGTCTATCAGGTGCAATCAGAAAGGATTTTGAACTATACCTAGTATTCCAATCAACAAGATCCTTATTTCTAACCTTGGCCACAATAGCACATTGTATCGATACTGGTTTCGCTCCGATTAAGGAAGAGTACAATAGATTTAAGTCGTTATCCACTTTAATTGACATATATTCTTGTCTATCATCACTGGCATTATATCCCTCTTCATCATCCAACTTCCTATCATATATCAACCTTTTGAATCGAGGAGTTTCTTCCAGTATACAGCTCCCCATCGAACAACTATAGTATGGAATTTTATTATTATTAAAATCGACGTTAGAGTAAGTAGCTCCTGGTATAATAAACTCAATGTCTGGACCGCTAAAGTCAGTATTAATGGTGCCACTAGCACTGAACGAGTATCTAGAATACTTAATTTCTGGAGGTGTTTCAGTAAAAAAACCACTAATTGCATCCAAAGCAGAAAGTGCTGTGTTTACATAAGGCAATACATCGCCTATGCCTTTCAAGGCATTGACAAGTTTTTCCTTTCCTTTAGACATTTCCCCAAAAACTTTAAGTGTGGAGCTACTTTCAATGACACTTCTTCCAATTTTACCAGAAACTTTCTCCTCTATATCAACAAGGGTTTTCAACGAGTTTTTTTCAACATGACTGGTTAATTGCTCAAAACTCTTCACTACAGAAGCTGATCCTTTCGCTATTGAACTGACCCCTTCAAGGGGGTTATTTCTAACGGAGTAGGAAAAAGATTCATCCTCTAAATCACACAAGTCTCCATTGTCTGGATCGAACGTACAACTTCTGCCGTCTATATTCAATTCTAGTAACGCTGTTTTACTAGCATAAATCCTTATGTTTAACCTTAAATCATGATAACTTCTGTTTGTACCAAGTGAAGTATTGCCCAAATCAGGGTCCAAACCAATATGAAAATCCCCAGCAATCCAACCGTTATCAGGTAAGTCCCCAATGGTAATTGAATTTCGGCCTATTTCATCATCGTAGTCTCCGTTTCTAATAGCCTTTAGTGATGGTGCATATTGAAACGCATTTTGAAAAGCAAATGCAGGTTTATTACTGCTGGAACCAGGTCCATTTTCGTATTCCATCATCATAGTCACCCCATTGACTTCTGTTTCTCCTCCTCCTGGACTAACATTTATAAACACTCTCAAAACGCCCCTGATTTTATTGTAAAGAATAAATCTTGGACCAAAAATCGATCCCTCAAAAGCCTCAGGATCATTTAGATCAGAATAACCAAAGTCCCTATAAACCAATTCCCAACCGAGACTCGGCAAATAATCTTGCGACGAGCGTATATCATCTAACTTTTGATTTCCTTGCTGACCTGTAAATGGATTTGCTACTATACTATAGAAATCTCTTGATTTTCGGTAGGCCCACATGTAGCAAAAATCAACATCCCATTGTTCATCTGGTATTGCTTCTTTCGGCCACCATTTCCATGAAGCATAACCCAAATCCAATAGTGGGTTATTTCTGAGTTCATCTTGGCTAAAATTACAGTCAATATCCGTACCAATGGACAATATAGGATGACCAATAAGTAATGCTACAATAACAAGCCTTTGGGTATATTTCATAATTTCGTATCTATTCATAACAGTATCTGGCCTTTAATTCTTTCTTTACAATCGATGAAAATCAGCTATCCTACAAGATTTCTCCTTAAATATACTTCTAGTCTCGAGGGCAAAAGATGACCAAATCTAATACCAAATTACTTCATAAGAAACCGGGACTAACTTTTTAGAATAATTGCTGTATTCCGTCAAATCAGTGGGTGTTCGAGACTAATCTCTAAAGCCATTATTGGGGTAAATATTTTATTCATTTAGGAATTAAAGCATCTTAATAACGATGATCATCATTAAGATACTTTTAGGAGTTTTAGTATCCTTTTGTTGGATCGATTCCTAGGTGGGGACCCTTTAAACCAGACCGTTTTCTATCTCAATTTCGCTTCGTTTAAGTAAGGAATTGGATTTAGGTAAAACATCTTTTTCCAACCTTGCATGGAGTCATCAATCTTCCAGAAGTACGGTATCAACGTTACTATGGAATAGTGCAAATGAACTGGCTTTCCTTTTGCATTTCCACTATCACCGACGGTACCGATTTTAGCATTTCTATTTGTCCACCCTAAAGAGGCGTTGATCCGATCTAAGTGAGCCAAATAATGTAGTCTCCATTTCGGGCCAAGGATCACGATTGCCTTACCTCCCATAGATATCTCTCCTGTGTATACTACCAGACCTGAAACTGGTGAATTTAAGTTTGTTCCTTTTTTTGCAAAAATATCAACGCCTTTGTGTGTCCCGGACTTTCCCCACGGTGCGTACCAAAAAGACTCTTGATTATAGTCATTTCTTCTCGCATGCTCTACCGGCATGGAGAAATGCTGGGGTATGAGAAGAACAAGGACCACGATTGGTATGACTAGCAATATTAGCTTTACTCCTCTTTTTTCGATCATAGATTTGAACTAACTTAATATTTTCTAGATAAAACTCATTGTTCTTCAGGATGATATAAAATATTCGGTATAATACAACTAATCTTTCTTCAGTTTAAATAGCACAGCAAGGTTAACTGTGTTGAATTGTGAATCACTTAGGTCAAAATCATCCAAATCTCCTGGTAATCCAAACTCTCTTTTATAGGTTAGGTTTATTCTCCCCCCATTAGTTAAACTAAAGGTGAGTCCCCCTTTTAATGCATACCGAAACCCTAAACCTCCTTGGGTATTTCCAGTGGAACCAAAAATACTTAATCCGCCACCTATTATTGGGCCTACTTTTTTATAGTTACTGAAATAATTTATCATTAATGGAATCTTTACAAAAGAGTACTTTTCAGTGACGTATCGACCAACATTAAAGGACTCTCCTTCATATTGATAAAAATGAAGGCCTGATTCTAAATAGACTTTTTCATTTTGTCTCGGTAACCAAACAAAAACACTGAGTCCAGGATCAAAAACATAGCTAGGTGACACTCCCTGCTCTCTAACATATCTAGATACCCCCGAGTTTACTCCAAGGAAAACCCTGCCCTTTGGGAGAACTCTGGAATACACTATACATTCTTCGTCCTCACAAACCGTATTATGATAGTCCTGAACGAGATTAATTAAGTTATCGTAACCCGGTTTTTTAACGTTATCAATTTTAGAATCGATGTGCTCACTACTACTCATGTAATGCTTTAGTACACCATAATGTAGCGTGGAACGATATAGCCTCTTTACGTTAGAACCTGGAGACGATACGTACTTCTCAGAATATGGAACTTCCGCAAGTGGTTCTTTTTCTTTCTCTAGGTAATAGCGATGGTTTTTACCATTTTTAACCTTTCGACGGTACAGGTCTACCTCGCCATTTAATAGAAATTCTAAAAACACCGATTCACCATCTACTTGCTTTGAAACAAAATATTTACCGTCATTGAATCGATATCCAAGAATTTGATTGGGGGTATATTCTCTTAGTTCGCCATCCCTTGTTTGAAATTTGCACTTGGTAGAAAGTATCCTTTCTTTAGTGAAATCAACTTTCCCTAAAAGTGTATCTCCTGAGTTAAGAATTACAAATCCAGGACGAAAATCACGCTGTGCAAATGCAGAAAAGAAAGCACATAAAGTCAATAATGAAGCAATAGAAAATTTGTTCATTTGGTTTAATTAATAGTTCAGTTAAAACATTATTTGAATACAAAGGTACTAATTAATTAAATCTACGATAGAACCACGCTACATCCATTAGCCGTTTGATGTTCATCTTGAGCAAATCAATACTATAACCTGAGAGTTGTTAAATTTTCTTAAACCCATTCAGATTCAAACTTTTATTGTTTTACTTTGTTTTTCAAAGTACTTTAATTTAATTATTCATGAATTCTTCGAACACTACAGTCAACAAAATCAATCAGTTTTTTCGTCACTCGACCACCCTTAAGTTGGGGACCATTACCATCATGATGCTTTTGCTTATTATTCCAACTTCCATGATCGAATCCATTATTTCTGAGCGACAATCACTCAGTGTAACCGCCATTGATGAGGTGAGCGCTAAATGGGCGAATGAGCAGCAACTTAATGGCCCCATTTTGAGTATCCCATTATTGTATGAAAGAGCCACGGAAAAGCAAACCACTACATCAATCAAGTATTGGCATATACTACCGAACGAACTTACGATTGGTGGAGAAGTAGTCCCCAATACGCTAAGGCGCGGTGTTTACGAAGTTGTCGTCTATAAGTCTAACCTTCAGGTATCAGGTAACTTCAAACTTCCTGAAGCACCAAAAGGTCAATACTTAAAAGCCGTGCAGTATGATAAAGCTTTTCTGACCATCGGAACCTCGGATCTCAGAGGTATTAAAAATAATGTAACAGTAAATTGGGGAGGTAAAAGATGTCCCGTAATTCCAGGTACTCGAGTAAAGGGACTTATTTCTACAGGAATTACTGTAACCGTACCCATGGCACAGTTAACCGCTGAAAAATCCATAAAATTCAACTTTTCGCTAGACCTACGTGGAAGTAAAAGCCTTGCATTTACACCATTAGGCAGTACGACCAAGGTACACGTCTCGTCCACTTGGAAGTCTCCAAGTTTTAAAGGGAGTTTCTTACCAGATACGCGAGAAGTTAGTAAAGAAGGGTTTAATGCGTCTTGGTCGGTGCTTCAACTTAACCGCAACTTCGCACAGTCATGGATTGGCAACGAAAGAGACATGAAAGAACAAATAACTACTTCTAATTTTGGTGTTGACCTTATTCTAGAGATGGATGATTACAAAAAGTCATTACGAACGATCAAATACGCCATCATGACCATTGCTTTAACTTTTTTGACGTTCTTTTTAGTAGAAATATTGAATCATCGTAAAATTCATCCCTTTCAATATGCATTGGTTGGACTAGCCATTTGCTTGTTCTACACCTTACTAGTATCCATTTCAGAACTGTTGGACTTTAATGGAGCATATGCCTTATCTGCTGCAGCTATAGTCTCCATGATCAGTCTTTATTCCATCAACATATTCAAATCAAAAAAGCTCACCTTATTACTTTCCGGTATCTTAAGTGCTATTTACTGCTTTCTATTTGTAACGCTACAACTCACTGATTATGCGTTGCTCTTAGGGAGTCTAGGGTTAACGGTAATTCTAGCCATATCGATGTATTTTACGCGCAATGTGGATTGGTATACCATCGGAGTAAAACGTGAAGAGTAGAGCATAGGCGTTATTCGTATCTAAAATAATCTTAGGACCTGATCGCAAATCAAGTCATACATCTCTTTAGTGTAGTTATCTTATGGATTCTATACCATTTAAGGATATTGGTCATAAGCAGCCAACCTTCAAATAAAAAAGGTAGCGTGCAAAGCACGCTACCTTTGTACTAATGTCAACAAAAATAAATTACGATCAATCAATCACTAATCGCAATGTCTTTTGATCACTGGAGATCACATGATAAAGTCCAGCTTTCAGATCTGATATATCTACAAATTTCGATTGTGTCACTGTTTTCACTTTTACACCAAGGCTGTTATAGATCGCTCCAGTAAATAGCTTACTAAAGTTCACTACACTTCTTGCTGGATTTGGATACAACGTAAGTGCCGATGCATCAACGGACGATGTGCTGCCAAATCGAGCATTACCTGCGCTTGATACCATTATCTTATCAATGTCAGGTGCTGCATCTGTGTTGTTGAAGAACTTAATCGTATTACTTCCAGCATTTAGGCTCACCGTAAGGCTGTACGAATCCACCGTATTCCAATCTCCTGAGTTAACACTTCTGGCGACAGCTGATCCGCCATTTACACTCATGGAAATAGTTCTTGTGTTACCACTGATGTAATCCACTTGAAGCGTATAGTCTCCAGCGCATGGAACCATGATATTATTTATTTCTAAATAATCATTTGACGACTTTCCTAGGTATCCAACAACAGTACCTCCTGATGCTGCAGATTTATTATTCAAGCGAGCCGTTCCGTTCAACGTATTATCACCAGCTTCTGCTTCTTTCATCATACTAAAGCCGTCACAGTCGTCAACATCGACATATGTCGCCGTTACCGTAATGTTGGACGCTGGCATAGTAACTGTTGTAGTAGGATCATTCACATCTGCTACTCCTGCTGTAGCTCCGGTCCATCTATCAAATTCCTGTCCACTTGGAGCCATATCAGCTGATATATTGACGACTTCACCAGCCTCGTAGTTTCCATCCCCGCTACCATTACTCACCGTAAGGGTATACTCCATTGGAGGCGCTGTGGTCCCAGTTGTTTCGATATCTACGTAGCTTATCTTAGGATTCGAGGATCCTGATCCCGGACTGATCGTTAATCTACCGTCTGTAACTTGTACCACGACATTTGTATAGATGTCAATATTATCTTGACCGTCTGGATCAGTAACCATCACTCCCTCTACATTAAGCGTATTTACTTGATCGGTATATTGAAGGTCAGCACATCCGATTTCAAGGCTATAAGTTCCGTTAGGAACACTGATCTCCCAAGTTCTATTACCATTTTTAGCCATGTGGTTGAATGTTCTTAACTTCATCTCAGCACTACCACTTCTCTGACGAGCATTGTTGTTAGCGCCGCCAAGCCATCCAAATGTAAATCCGCTTCTACTACCATAGGCTTGTCCTCTATCACGTATGTATCCAGAAGGAACCGCTGATCCTGACGGCTGGAAGTTTATTTTAACCAATACCTCACCTCCTGCCGGTGGTAGGTCTTTATACGTGGCAGAAACCGTGGCATCTGAAGCTCCCATGGTAATAGAAGTAGTTGGATCGCTCACATCAGCTACACCAGAAACATCTCCGGTCCAAGCGTCGAACTCCTGACCTGCAGGGGCCATGTCTGCAGTAATGTTGACAACCATTCCTGCCTCATAGTCACCATCACCGATACCCTGGTTAACAGTTAACATGAAAGTAACAGGTGGTAAATCTCTGTAGGTTGCTGTAATAGATACATCACTTGCTGGCATTGTCAGCGTGGTGGATGCAGCGCTAACATCAGCTATGCCGGAAACGTCTCCTGTCCACATGTCAAATTCCTGACCTGCTGGAGCCGATGCCGAGGAGATATTCACAACAGCACCTGCTAGATAGTCACCATCTCCATCACCACTTGTAACGCTTAAAGTATACGTCTCTGGGTCCGGATCTGGTGTACCATTAGTAAGCATGACCGTTATCTGATCTATATCCGGACAAGAACCACCATCGTTGTAAAACTTCAATGTGTTATTTCCTTGGTTCAAGGATATCGTCTCGCTAAAACTAGAAACCGTTTGCCAGCCACCTGAGTTAACAGATCGAGTAAAGGTATCACCACCATTTACATCGACATAAAGCGTTCTTGTTTCACCACTAATAAAATCTACCTCTAGATTGTAATCTCCACCACAAGGTACGTTGATGTTATTGATCTCTAGATAATTGTTCGCGCCTTGTCCTATATAGCCAATTACTACTCCACCAGAAGCAGCCGATTTATTGTTCGTCCTGGCAGTACCACTCCTGGTATTGTCTCCAGCCTCTGCTTCTTTTGATAAACTAAATGCGTTACAGTCTGCTGGAGTTACCGCTCTGTACGTAGCTGAGATGGTCGCATCTGCCTCAGGCATAGTTAAAATCGTATTGGGGGAATTTAAATTCGCTATTCCAGACGTCTCCCCAGTCCAAGCGTCAAATATTTGTCCCACTGGAGCAGGAGCTGCAGCTATAGACACACTTGTGCCAGCGGTATACAAACCGCCTCCGGTACCACCGTTGACCGTAAGGGTGTATATAGGATCATTAGAGTCCCCAAATGGTGGTGCCAAAGGTGCTCTTGGAGTTCCTCCTCCACCTATTGAATTCGGACCATTGTTGTCTACTACATGAAGCGCCGTAAAGACATCTATGATATCACGTCCCCAATCAGAATTCTGTGTTCCGTTGTTAGGTTTGAAATCAAATGGATAACCATATTCATCTTCAAACTCATCAATTACTCTTCCCTCAGGACTCCACTCAGTAGCGATAGCATAAATATCCCAGCATGTATTATCTACGATATACCCACCATAATCTTGAAGAGCTCGCGCAATTATTCTACCTGGCTCGGTTCTTAAGCCATTAACATTAAAATCTGGTTTCAACGCCATAAGTGATCCCATCTGGAAAAACTCCTTGTTACCGGCATAGTTATCACATCCTGAGTATGCTGCCCCAGCATCAGCCTTAACAGCGGGCCATCGATAACCTCTCTTACCATCATTCTCATTTCTGTCATAATAGTAATATAAGATACTCCACACTTCCACCTTCAAGGCGTGTTTAATCACGGAACCTGGTAGCAGTTCACCCATTCTGATAGCACCACCTATACTAGACATCCCAGCACCACCATGTGCACCACGAATACCATCACCATAAATATCTACCTCTGGATAAGGATATTTATATACCGGGTTGCTTCCATTAGAGCATCTTGCAAATGGCTGACCTTGTTTTAATGTCTTACCATCATCCATCAAGACTGCAGTAGGTAAGTTGGGCACTCTACCTTTCCAGTTACTCGGGTTAACGACAAAGTTGTCAGGAACTCCAGCTCTATACCAAGTCCTGCTCGTAGGGTTACATCGATCCCAATTATTACTTGGCCATCCACTTGTCCCCTCTTTAAAGTCTTTCTTGGGAGCATTTGGAGTTAAAATGAGTATGTTTTCATCTGTCCTCATGCCATCTTTTGGTGAAACGATACCTGCATCTCTGTACACCGCGTTACTTCCTATTGGCATATTCCATATGGAATTTTGGGCAAATGGCCACTTAAGAGGATCACGAGCTGTCTGGGCCGCAGCGTCTTGCCAAAGCAAGCATAGCCCTAGTGCGATTATTGATGCTACACGAACGTATAGCAACCTTGTTAGGGTTGTAAAGATTTTTTCTAACATCACTTTTTTGTTGTTGTTAAATAGATTAATTGTTTTTGAAAACTCAGAGAAGTTGGTTTCCATTCATAAAAGTAGAGAGACAAGTTTAGCTCCTTTTGATGTGATGTTACATGCAGGAGTAATTTGGTAACTCAATGCCAATATGTCAAAATAGCTCTAATTTTAGCGGAAATAGCATTTGTCAAAGAACAAAAAGTGTTTTTTGTGATCAAAAATGATACACCTAGAATAAGGTCATCTTTTTTCAGTGGTATCCATGAACCTGGTGGAGGTTCTCATTTTTAAACATCAACCTTCGGGTATCTTAGTCCGATAAAAGACGGTAATTTCTATTCATCTCACCAAAAGCTATTGCCAATATTAGATATAGAAATTATCTTTTTTCTCTTCGAAACTGAATAATCATACTATCTAACTCACAGCGACGCGGATGAAAGTAGATGTTCTTGATATGAAATGAGGAATAAGAAGCTATTTAGGTGAGTTGCTTTAGGTAAAATAGTTAACCAAGTCGAAATTCTTAGGTGATAACTAATTTAAAATTTGTTATTTAGCGTTGATATAACGTTCAATTGAACACTTCTGCAGACGATCACAGTGCTTGTCATTTGTGTAGCTATCTTCCCCGCTATGTCATCTTCTAGCATTCATTAAATCGAATGACTAGTGCTAAATTTTATATAGAATCTATAAGTTAATTACACAAAAGAGTCGGTTTGAACGGCGTATTGCTGGATTTTACGTTAGCTCTTAAATAGAGATAAATATAAAAGAGGCAGCTTTTCAAGTCTTCATCTATCCTTAAGAAAGGATAAATAACTTGCTAAGCTACCTCTGACCAAAATATAAATGTACTACTACTTAATAATTAGTCTTTGCATAGAAACACCGTCTATTAAAACGCCGTAGATACCTGGCTTAAAAGACGATAGATCGATGTGTGAAGTTTGATTTGTAAAGAGCATAGTTTGCCCTTGTAGTGTCATGATTTTCGCAGTTTTTGCATTTTTCAAACTCACGAATGAATGCGCAGGATTTGGGTAAAGCTTAGCTTCAATTAATTTAGAACCGCCTGTACTTGCAATAATAGGCTCAACTTCTTCATCAGATACAATAAATCTACCAGACGTTCTCTTAGGAGCTCCCCCTACTCTTTTGTCAATCGCAGCCCAGTATATTTGGTTTTTTCTTCCCGAAGGTTCGCTTTCACTTCCTCCGCCATCGCTATCATCTAATTGAAATTCAGCTGTGAATACATCGTCTTTTACGAACTCCTGTACTACACCATATGTCCACGTATTGACGTCAAGCGAAAACTCTGCTATATACGAATTACCACTGATCTTGTTGGTATATTCTGACAAGAGTGCTGACGCCTCTGGGTTTGCGCGCTTTCCTACACCTTCCATAGTCTTCCATGATCCATTTACTCGTCCACCTACACTCCAAGGCAGTCCCCATTTAAAACGTAACCAGTGACCAGTAGAATCCACCCATTTCTGAACACTATCTCCTTCTTGCGAATCACCATGTAAGAAGTAGAAGCTATAAGCATCCGTTTCCCATACTTTTTGCTTAACCGTAAGATCTTCTGGATTGATCGTATCATTGTTAATAAAACCTGTTATCAGAACATCATCCGTGGCTTCAATCAAAACATACAGTTTAGTGCCATGGTATAATGCCTTGAAGGTTGCTGATAAATCGGTAGCACTTGGTGCAGCTTCATTGAACTGGACATCAAGACTCTTCGCTTCAATTTGATTCCAAATTGGATCCACATCTCCGTCTACAGTAGGTGCTTCAGTTCCTTTCTTTAATGTATACTCCACAGGTTGAGCGTGCAGACCAAACATCGCGAGCATCAGCGAAAACGCCATAAATATGCTCAACTTAGTAAATTGGATTTTCATATTACGTAATTTAAGTTGACAATTAATATTTTACTTAGACTCAAATGTATCCACCATCTCAAAGCATTAATTAACCTTGAGTTACGGAGAAATAATGATTAATTGATTGATTATCAATTAATTAATTAATCAGGGTTACAAAACCGATCTAAGTGCAGCACTGCCTGTTGTTGAGCATTCAGCTTAGTGTTGGTATCTATACAAATAGAAACAGCAGTAGTCCTCATTTATAAAATACCACAACTTAATACTGTAATTTCTAAACCTAAAATTTGAGCTCATTGAAAAAACTAGGTTAATCGAGACATATCTTGAGTTCAACGAAAGCAACTTGACGAGAATGTCAATATGTTTTTTCTCAAAATGGAACCTAAAAAATAAGTCACATAATCATTCGAATCCTAAGTAGTGGAATATTAAACTCGTTGTACCACTGATATAATATGGCATATTAGCTAACATAAATGCTTTCATAATACTCTTTCTGAAATCTATATTGAAGCAGAATCGAAAATTAAGAATATATAGCCCAATACAAATCTTAGTGAAAAATATATGTTTGAACCTGATCTCGATTCGCTAAAGTTCTAGAGAGTGGTTTATAGAACGACACAGAATGTCCGCCAGTTTCAAATCTTTTCAAGCAACGCTTGCTGCGCGGAGCCATTCAGGGCTTTTGTCTATGTCGACAGTAAAAGGTTATAGTCCAATACAGTCTTTAGGTAAAGAAATAAACGATAAAATAATTGGTCAAACTCGGGTTATGAGGAATAAATCGTCATCTATTCAATACTTTGTGGATAATATGTATTGGCTAAACCTGCGCTATTCGAACTTAGGAGCAGGGTATTAAGTCATCACGCAGATTATCTACTATTGTTAGTTTTCTAAAAAGAAGGATGACAAGACCAAAGGCTTGTCATCACTAGGAGCAAATACTACAACTAAACTAAACTTAATAAACTCTTCTTACTTTCAAGGCACTCACAAGAGTTTTGCCTGATTTCGCCTCAAAAGTGATATGTATACCTTTTGAATCTTTTGCTTCGATATGGAATTTCTTTGTAACTGCTACCAATGAGCCAAACTCTTTCCGTATATCCATATCTCGGATGATATCTCGACCATTTGCATTTACGGAAAATACACGCTCACCAATACCCAGTTTCTCATCATGTTCAACGAAACTAAGCTCTACTTCATAACTACCATCGGCCACATCGAACTGGCAGCGTTCTACACCTTCTCTAAAAGATTGGAATAACGGCTCGTGTATGGTTCCTTTGATTTCTCTAATAATTCCAAGTCTATTGGTAATCGTAGGATCACCATCCGTGAAACCCGCGAACTCATCTACAAAACGGAAGATCTCGCCACCGGATATACCCCAGCTGTTCTTCGTGTAAGTCTGTTCCGGCTCCCAAGTAAATCCACTTTCCGGATCTGTATAATAGGCAGTATTGCCGGCGTTTACTCCTATTTCAAGTTCTTTATCAGAAATAATACTTAAGTCCGTTGGCAGTATTTCCATATCTACATAAAACATATCCTTTACTTCGCCAGAGACAGCTTCTACGAGGTTTAAACCATCTTGCAGTTCCACTTCCCAAATTGCATTAAAGTTGTTAGTCTCTTTTTCTCCAAGTGACCTACCGTTTACTTTGAGCTCTACAGACTTCTGATTAGAGTATACTTTTATTGGATGGGTAGCAAAATCCTTATCCGCACGCGCTAACCTTTTAGACCAATCTCTTGACGCTATATAAACAACAGCATCTTGTCTCAACGCAGCTTTGTAATAATAGAAAATGTCCTTTTTCTCCCTATCATTATACACTAGTCCTTTATTATTGATCCGAGGCATACTCTCTTCCCTATGTGCCGCATAAAAATCTGCAAATACCCAAACCAGAGCTCCTCCAATATATTTTCGTCTTAAGACCTGTGGTAAATATGCTTCATGAAACTTCTGTTGATATTCAATAGAAAAGTCAAACTGTTCGGGCTGAAGACTATGTATTCTAATGTCCGAACCCGCACCATACTCACTCAAAATCTGTGGTTTTTCAGGGTAGAGACTGTGTTCACGATCCATATGTACACCCAAGGTTGAAAAATTACCCCCATACCAACCATAGTAAATATTAGAACCCGCTACATCTGCAATTTTACTAAACCCTAACCTCCTGTTATAATCTGCAGCTCCTCCAGGAAGTGCGATAATGGATAGTCGGTTAGGATCTAACTCCTCAACAAACTTCTGCAAACCTCTTCCAATCGCCGCAGTTTCTTTTAGCTTAGCCTCCCTTCGAGTCAAGTCAGGCTCATGACGTATCGTACCTAAAATACCTTCGTTCATGATACCCCAAAAAACAATTGATGGATGGTTCATATGTTGATACACCATTTCCTTCATCATCATCTCACACGTCTTACTAAATTCCTCATGAAGCGTGATTGTCCCTACCAGTGAAATTTCTTCCCAGACGATAATTCCTAGTTCATCACATGCCTCCAAAACGGCTGGGTCTTGAGGATAATGTCCTAATCGAACAAAGTTGGCCCCCATCTCCTTTATGATCTCCATATCACGACGATGAATATCATCACTTAAGGCACTACCAATATTTTTAAAATCTTGATGACGACTGGTACCAATCAATCGAAGATACTTCCCATTTAAGAAAAAGCCTTCTTTTGGATCTAGACGAAACCAGCGAAACCCAAACGAACTGAATTGCTTTTCTAGAACGTCTCCCGTTTTCTTATCACTTATCGTGGTAACTACCTGATAGAGATAAGGGTCAGATGGAGACCACAACTTAAAATTCTTGATTGATCCTTGATATTCAATTTCATTTACTCCCGGTTTTGATTGAAAGTCTTCCGTAAGTTCTGTGTAAAGCTTGCCACTTTTATTTATTAGCTGTGTCTTAACCTCAATGTCTTTTATTGACTTTGTAGTATTCCTGATTCTTGCAGAAACCTTGAATTCAGCATTCGTAGCAGATATTTTTGGCGTGGTATATACGATGCCATCCGACCCAAAAAAGGACTTATCAAAGTGAATTCCTCCTGTTTTTATCAAATAAACATCTCTGTATATACCTCCCCATTTGGTAAAATCACCATGTAGTGGCGGAATTAAGTCATTATAGCTATTATCCACTTTTACGGCCAATATATTTTCCCCCGTGTGCAAATAAGAAGAGATGTCAAAGTTGAAACCACTATAACCACCCTTGTGCTCACCAACCCAATGACCGTTTACATAAACGTTTGCTACTTGAAATACTCCTTCAAAATTCAATATCATCGTCGGAGCTAACTGGTCTTCATTCAAAAATAAATGCTTTCTATACCAGGACACTCCTCTGTAATAATGAGCTACCACATGAGCGTCACCGTTGTAGGTATGAGGCAAGTGTATAATATCCCAATCACTATCATCATGACCAACTTGAAAGGGCTCAAAAGCTTGCCCTTTTATAAACCTCCAACCACTATTAATCGTCTCTTTTGTTTGTCCAAAAGACGACTGGAGGTTAAATAGAATAATAGTGATGGCCAGCAGACGACCTAATGAAATATAAGCTTTAGTGTGCATTGATTTATCTGTTTCTTCGCAGTTTCAACAATGCAATATCTATAGTTTTTATAAAACTACATTAGCAATGATGTTCCATTATGTGTCGTTATAAAATATTGAAAACCAATTTTTTATGTTAAAATTGGTAACATATTGTTGATTTTAAACGTAATTTGTACGATTTAAAAAGAAGGCCTTTTTGATATTCTAAGCTTCTAATTTTGTATCTGCATATTTTTTAGGACTCATTCCATACTCAGATGTGAATGCTCGTATGAAAGTAGAAGTATCCTTAAACCCAGACATAACCGAGATCGCATTAACAGAATGACCATTTTCTTTCAATAGATTAAGACTATGCTTCAACCGAATTTTACGAATGAGGTCACCAGGGCCTTTACCGGTATGAACAGATATTTTACGGTATAAATGCACTCGACTCATGCAAAGTTCATCGGCTAACATGACTACTGAAAAACTCTCGTTGCTAATATTTTTGTGGATTATCTCTTTGGCTTTTCTTACAAAGTCTTGCTCTACAGGGTTCTCAGAGGCATCTTCTGGAACTATGTCTCCACGCAAATTATATATCTCATGAAGCTGACGTCGCAGTTTCAATAAATTGTTAATCCGAGCTATTAAATGAGCAATACTGAACGGTTTGGTTATGTAATCATCTGCACCAATGTTAAGTCCTTTTATTAAGTTTTCTTCCCCAACCATTGCAGTTAATAATATGATTGGAATATGACTTGTCGCCTGATCCTGCTTTAGTGTCGCCAAGATCTCAAAGCCATCCTTATCCGGCAACATAACATCACAAACAATGATATCCGGTATTTGCTTCACTGCTTTCTCTATACCTGTTTTAGCATCTAAAGCAAATAGCATATTATACCGATACAAATTTTGCTTCAGGTAAATTTGAATCTCCGTATTGTCTTCAATCACTAATACTGTCGCTAGTGTAGAATCATCATTAGAAGGTTGTGAAGCCACCATTTCTTGTGGCGTACCTTCATCACTTACAGCTTGTTCACTTACCAACGGATTCGCTATTTTCTTGTAATCCCCAGAAACGGTTACGTTTTCAATATCTTTATACCAGTTCGACTCTGCGGGAAGGATAATACTGAATATTGCACCTCCACTTGACGAATCCAATACGGATATTTCTCCTTGATGCGCTTCTATAAGTTCTTTTACAAATGACAAACCAATACCGCTTCCCTTATTGCTTTGCATGTCTGCTTGGTCAACCTGATAAAAACGCTTGAATATGTTTTTCTTTTCTTCTTCGTTTTCAAAACCCTTGCCATTGTCTTCAACGGAAATATTCAAATATCTCTCTTTAGCATAGGTCTCAATACTCATCCTTATGATTACCTTATCCGCAGTATATTTGAAAGCATTGGAAAGTAGGTTGAATATAATATTTTCCAATTTATCAGGGTCAAAATATAGCTTAAGATCCTTTAAATCTGTTATCAGATCAAATTCGAATCCAGAGCGCTGTGCCTTGTAATTAAATTGTGATTTAATATCCTTAACAAAAAGTACAATATCCGTTTCTACTAAATTTAAGTACAGCTTGCCTAAATCAATTTTCCGATACAGCAATACCTGATTGACCAAATTATGTAGCCTAGTGGAGTTACGCCAAGCTATTTCCAAGCTTTCTTTATTCTGATACGTTAAACTTAATTTCTTGCGCAGTTGCTCAAGTGGGCCCAAGATTAGACTTAGTGATGTTCTGAACTCGTGATGGATATTCGTAAAAAAGCGAAACTTCATCTCATCTGCTTCGTGAAGCTTTTGAGCCATCGCTTGAATTTCTTCATTTTTAACTAATAAATCGTCATTAGCTATTTGAAGCTCATATGTACGTCGTTCTACAGTTTCTTCGAGGTACTTCTGTCTTTTTTTCAACTGATGAACCCGGATAAAATATATACCAAAGAACCCCCCAAGTACAAGTAAGATTACAAATGAATAAAACTCCACTGTCTGCCAAAAAGGAGGTAGAATAGTGATGTCAATACTAGCTTCTTGCTTACCCCAATTATACCCGTCATCCGAGACTTGTACCCTAAAAGTATATTTGCCCGGATCTAAATTTGTATAGACCGCTTCGCGCTTGTTTCCAATCTCCTTCCAGAATCCATCTAGGCCTTCTAATTTATACCGAAAAACGTTTCGTTTCGGAGACACAAAATCTAAAGACGTGAATTGTAAGGTTAGCCCATTTTCATTGTGAGCCAAATTCAACTCCTTGGTAAGTAATATATTTTCTTTCAGGATAGATCCAGATTGATTGGGCTTAATCTCTACAGGCTTATTGAATATTTGAAGTCCTGTTAATACCAAACTTGGATCTGTCAATTTATGATAAATTGAGTCAGGGTGGAATATGTCAAGTCCTGAGTTGCTACCAAAAGCAAGATGATTAGATGAAGTCCTTAATACAGAACGGTCTCTGTACAATGTTCCTCGCAAACCATCCTCAGTGCCAAAATTCTTCATCTCAATCACGGCAATAGAAGTATCGCCTTTTACCAACTTGATCTTAGAGATTCCATTTAATGTGCTAACCCACAAGTCTTTGTTGTGATCTTGAATGATCGCCTGCACATTATCGTTTGGCAAGCCATGTTCTCGGGTAAATAATATTTGCTTTTCATCTTTCAACCTACAAAAAGATAACCCCACTTCCGTAGCAATATATAACCATTTCTTATCCTCATCCATCAAGATATCATTTGCGTAAGCCAGTTGTTCAGTTGACTCTGGTGCAAATTGACTGAGTATATTGTGCTTTAAGTCATATTTATAAATTCCAATGAGCTCCACTATGATAAACACAGTGGTATCATTTAAATAAAGTATTTTGTTGGTTTCCCTTTTAGCCAGTTCATCATTAATCGGCTTCACAAGTTCGCTTCTACCAGACCGCTTATCAAATTTTACTAAACCTACCTGCGTTCCTAACAGCAAGCCTTGTTCTCGAGTGCGATCCTCGACAATTTCGTACACAGCAGGTATTAATCCATCTACTTTAATCAAAGGAAAATTCTTAAAAGACCTTTTTTCATTTACATATAGATCCAAACCCTTACGGTGGCTACCAATCCATATACCATCTTCATCTTCATACATCGCATGGTTTAAATTGGTAGATACCGAGCTACCAGCGTTCGAAATATTAAAATGATTAAATTTATTTTTTTCACGATCTAATACAGAAACTCCTCCCCAATTAGTCATAATCCAAAGATCACCCGATTCACTTTCCAATGTTTTGTCGACAGGATTTTCAGATAGTCCTTCTTTTCCTATCATTTGAAAGTGATTCGTAAACCGATGTTTTTTATCCAGTGGGTTAAAGTATGACAATCCACTATTCCAAGTACCAATCCATACCGTATTTTGATTATCGATAAAAGATGATTTCAGTGTATTATCCGAAATAGAATACGGGTTCAACGGATCTCGTTCATAAAACACAAACTCATCGCCTTTCATGATACCAAGCCCTTTTCCTCCTACCCACAAGTTACCCTGATGATCTAATTCCAAAACCGAAATGTAATTGGCCAAGGAATAAGATCTTTTTATTGCTTTAAGGTCCGGCTCAGTGAAAAATAACGTCTGCTGTTTTGCTATTATCAATTCATCATCATCAGTAACAATGATTTTCTGAACCCATTGATCACTATTTTTAACAAACAACGTTTCGTGATATTCCGTTACGCTTCTAGCATCGAGATCGTAACGAAATACATCCTGATTAGAGGCCACCCAAATTATCCCCTTGCTATCCTCTACCATGTGGTTATACATAATGGTACCTTCAGGTTTTTTTAACCCATAGTACTCAAAGAAGTCAACAAAAATTCTCGATTTCTCCTTTAATAGAAACATTCCGGACTCTCCACCTAAAATGAAATCTCCATTACTCCGTTCAAAAAAGAATCGGACACTTATCGGTTGACGATTCTTCGCCGAGTCATAAAAACTAAAATGATCAAAGTTGTCATAACGGACATTGTATCTGTCTACACCAACTCCAGTAAATGAAACCCAGATATCTCCTTTGTTGTCTTTATAGACCCGGGAAGTTTTATTGAAAGAAAGAGATTCGGGAATTTCAGGGTCATTTTTATAAATCTTAAAACTCGACCCATCATATCGATTAAGACCGTTATCTGTGGCTATCCAAATAAAACCTAAATCATCTTGAGCGATAGAGTAGACGTTATTATTTGAAAGTCCATTACGCACGTCCCGGTTTTCAAACTTAAACTGAGTTTGAGCACATAAAATATCAGACAGAAGCGTGAGTATGACCAGTGGACACCACGTGTAAATATTAAACTTCTTCAAAGCGATTAGTTAGTTAGATCAGTTAATTATCAGATTTTGAAAATTATGGTATGAATTTAAAAAAATATATAATGACTAACACTGTTTTTGGAAGAAATATCTGGTGAACTTCAAAAATAATAGGATGAACCAAGCGCTAGAAAGGTCAAAATAGTACAATATAATGCAAATACATCATTTATTTTTGTGTAAATGTTTGCGCAACAAATTACACTTCTAAAAGGCTGTTAACAGTACGAGCTTCTTTCAACACCATTGAATAATTATAATATCCTACTTCTTATCCATTAAGGTATTACTGCGTAAAACGATCAATTTATCATTGACACATGTAAAGAAGATCATCGTATTAGAACCGGTTATTTTTAAAATAAATCAAACCGTATAATGTTGAATCGAATCTTATTCACTTCCCACTTATTATGAGGGCAATCGATTGATCATCAAAAAATTATTCTATGACCCTTTGAAATATTTTTTTAATAATTCTAGCCGTGGAGTACTCGGTAATCGCTCTATTGAATCTCCTCTCTCTGACGGATCCATTTCTGCATCCCATATGTGACTTTCTCTAAATGCATGATATGCCCAATTCCATTTATTTTCACGACAGTAACTAAGGATATCTTCTAAGTAGATATCTCCACTAGGAATCCATCGCGGAACGCTAAATTCTCCAATGAAAATAGGAATCTTTAAAGAGTCGCTTACTCGCTTAGTATGCCTAAATGCGTCTATTACTTTCTCCTTGTCCCAAAATTGTCCATTGATATCTCCTGGGTAAGTGACACCACCCTCCCTACCGAATACGTCCTGATGCGTAAAGTCCATTGGGCTATACATGTGCACCTCAAATACAATATTATCATCATGATAATCTCTAAGCAAACGTATACCATCATTATAAGGTCGAGGGTTTTGATATGAATCTTTATAACGTGGCGCTGCTATGATAATCGTATGCTTCTGATCTACGGATCTAATTTCACGAATGAGCCTATCATAAAGTATATTGATGTCCCAAGTCCCATCGACAACATTACCTAAGGCCGGTTCATTTAGTAAATCATATCCCGCAATTACATCGCCCCTATCTGCATATTTTGAAGCAACTTCATTCCAAAACTGGATCAATAAATCGTGATAAGATGTATCTCTCCAAAATGGATCAATGTCTAACATCGTCCAAGGGAAGCCCATACCAGGATAACGATGTGGATCAATAACAACACCAACATCATACTCCTCTGACCAGTTTATCACCGAGTCGAGATATGCCCAAGCGGTATCGTTATAGGCAAATGGAGAATCCAGATTCATTAGTGGACGTACTGGAAAACTTAGTCGAATTAAATTTGCACCTATTGCGGCTAAATCTCGAACATCATCCTTATTTAGATCTACTCCTGCGTTAAATCCTTTTAACTGTCCGTTTCCCCAACTCTGAATGTCATTATTCGGCTTATTTTCTATGCAACTTATT
>CAYMST010000017.1:0-28432 GCA_964393115.1 uncultured Roseivirgaceae bacterium
CTGAGTTAGATGAAGAGAACAATGTCAGTGTCCAAAAGGTATATCTGGCGGAGAGGCCAGTCTGTGATGTAACCATCGAATCGGCTACCCTAGATAAGTCCGTTTACTATCACAATGAAAGGATGCTAATAGATGTTGACGTAGACAATATATCGACTGAAGGAGCGTCGGGGCCTTTTTCGATACGGTATTACTTGTCCGATGATGCCGTGCTGAGTGATAGTGATATTCGGTTGTTGGGGCATACTCGGAACAGTATTGATCCTGAGGGTAGCAGCGACTTTTTAATTAACTTAACTGCCCCGGATACGATTAGCGCAGGAAGCTACCATGTCATAGCCATAGCAGATGAGGATGGAGTATTAAATGATACAGATACTAGCAATAACTTCGTAGCTATCCCAGTTTCGCTCATTTTGGGTACTCCTACTGACCTTACGATGGAAACAATCAGCTATCTGAATACTACAGACAGTACTTTTTCCCTCAATGAGCGCTTTTTTCTTGAATATGATATTCGAAACTTGGGGACAGCATACTCTGGGAACTTCTACGTCGGTATTTATTTGTCTGAAGACACCATCCTGAGTTCGGAAGATAACCTGTTAGAGACGGACTATGTGTCAGGAGTGTCTGCTTTGGAGACCACTACAGAAATCCCTTTTAGTTTTACGTTGCCACAAGAGACAGCTTTGGGCGATTATTATCTATTGGCCAATGCGGACTATTCCGATCGGGTCGAGGAGTCCGATGAAAGTAATAATATCATTTCGATTCCTTTTACTCTGGGAGATTCAGCGTTTCCTGACCTCATAGTTAGTGAAATTCGAACCTCTGTTGATACCTTGATTTTTGGTTATACCGAATCTATTTCTACTCGATTATCAAATATCGGTGAGCTTCGTACTTTTCGTGGTTTTGAACTCCGATATATACTATCACAAGATACAATTTATGATGACGAAGATTATTTGATAGGGACAGACTTTGTCCCATCGCTAAATCCGGGAGAGGAAAGTTCATACGAAAACATTCTTTGGGGAGTTCCTTCAGATTTGTCTGAAGGGGTGCACTACATATTAGTTCAGGTGGACTCAGATGCAAATATTACCGAGACCAATGAAGATAATAATATAGGGTATGAACAGGTATATTTAAAAAATCGACCAAGTTCGGATGTGGCTGTCGATACCGTTTTTCTGGAGCGTGACTTTTATCATAATAATGAAAGACCAACCATTACCATTTTTCTGGAGAATCTCACCTATGATGGAAGCACAGGGCCTTTTCAGCTAGGAACCTATTTTTCAACAGATAGCATTATGGATGACGAGGATATTTTCTTAGGTACAAGAAATATAGGTAGTATTGATACCGGTTCGGTGGTTAGCACGCCTTATAACGTAAGTCTTTCTGACACCATATCACCCGGAGACTATTACTTTATTGTTCGTGCTGACTATGCTAGTCAACTAAATGAGGAAGATACAACAAATAATTGGGGGATTGTAGCTGTAGAAATAAGAGAGGGGACGCCTGCCGATCTGATCATATCAAATTTGAGGTATCGATATGGAGCGGATAGTTCTTACTCTGCTGGTCAGACCGTTTCCCTTCAGTATGATGTCGAAAACATTGGTTCGGCAACGGTGAACAGGCTTTATTCGGCCATCTACTTCTCCTCCGATTCCATCCTGGATGAAAGTGACAATTTGTTGGATCAGAGGTCTAGTTTTGGCTTAGCGGGTCTGGAATCAGAGACTGAGTATCCAAGCTCTTTTAGACTTTCCGGCGATACTGCTGTTGGGACGTACTACCTTATTGCTAAGGCTGATATTCGCGAAGAGGTGGAAGAGAGCGATGAAAGTAACAACATTACCTATATCCCGCTCATTGTGGAACCTAGAGCGTATCCTGATCTGGTTGTGAGTGCAGTACACTTATCTAGCGATACTGTACTCACCAATAGCACATATTCAATTGCTACCAATATTGCTAATATTGGAAATGAATCTTTCTTTATAGGTTTTAATATTGCCTATTACCTGTCATATGACACCTTATTTGATGATCAAGATGGGTATTTAGGTCAAGATTATGTTTTGTCTTTGAGTGCAGGAGACACTAGCTTAAATGAACGATTGGCTTGGACTGTCTCGAGGGATTCTTCATCAGGTACATTCTACATTTTAGTGGTAGCTGATTCTTATGATGGTATCTTCGAAAGCAATGAAGAGAATAATGTTGGCTTCAAAAAGGTTATTGTTGTAGAGTCTCCAAAAGCAGATCTTATCTTGGATTCGGTGGCACTTGATAAAGGCGTTTTTTACCATAATGAGCCCGTTACAGCTACTGTTAGAGTAAAAAATATTTCTGATGAGAGCTCAGCACGTGGTTCTTCAATAGGTGCTTATTTATCTCAAGACAACGTATTAGACGAGGAAGATATTTTTGTTGGCCAGCGATACGTGACTACGATAGTGACCGGTGGTGAACGTCTAGCCTACTTAGAGTTTAACCTACCCGATACTACGATGGCAGGAGACTATTACATTATTTTCGAAGCGGACAAGTTCAATCAGGTAGCAGAGCAGAATGAGTTAAATAACCTTGGGGTATTACCAGTAGACATATTGGAGGGGGTACCCGCTGATATTGTCATGGATAGCGTTTATTTCCAAGGGACCGGAGATAGCACATTCGCTATCAATGAAGGTATATTGACGGCATATAGGCTTATCAATCTGGGCACTGAAAAAACAAATATTGCCTATACAGGTATTTACCTATCATCCGATGAGCTATTAGATGAATTAGATACGCTGCTATCAGAGAATTATGTCGGTCGAATATCTACGAAAGACACCATCACCAAGTATCCAAGCTCTATTGCATTACCTGAAGATTTGGAATTTGGTGATTACCATTTAATCCTAAGTGCTGATAATCGCGAAGCTATAACCGAAACGAACGAGGAGAATAACGTATTATCGATACCTATCACGGTGACTGCACCGCAGTTTCCAGATTTAATTGTTAACAGTGTTAGCACATTGAGGGACACTCTTTACCGGGCTTCCAATACATCGTTTACAACAAACCTAAGGAATATTGGTGATCGTGCGACTGGTGCTAGTTTTGATATTGAATACTATGTATCAGAAGATTCCATTTTGGATGCGTCTGAAGATGAATATTTAGGGAGAGATTTTGTGTTTAATTTAGGCTCAGGAGTTACCAGCCCCATCGAAAGGTTGTCATGGAGCATTCCTACGGACTATAAAGAAGGCTATTATTACCTTCTTGTATTAGCGGATTCTGATGAGGAAGTTGAAGAGTCTGATGAAGCGAATAATGTTGGTCATCAAAAGTTTTATGTAGCGGAAAGACCTAAGTCAGATTTGATGATAGATACCGCTTATTTGACCAAAACAACTTATTACTCTAATGAACGGTTTAGTGCTACTGCTAACCTGAATAACATATCCACAGAGGTAGCGGCTACTTTTTCGTATTTGGGGGTTTATTTGTCACAGGATGCTAGTTTGGATAATGATGATATTTATATAAACCGATACTACCAGTCGGGCCTGGCAATAGGAGGACAACGTATACCTGTAGTGTCGTTTAATATTCCAGATAGTACTTTGCCGGGCAACTACTTTATTATTTTAAAGGCAGATGACACAGATAGACTCAGGGAGCTAGATGAATCGAACAACGAGTACGTCCTTCCAGTAGAAATATTGCAAGGAACTCCAGTTGACCTTACTATTGATCGATTGGCGTACCGCTTCAACTCCAGCGGGGTATTTGGTCAACAAGATTGGATCTCAATGGTTTACGACGCCAAAAATCTAGGAAGTGGAAGTGCCTCTTCCACTTATTCGGGGGTCTATTTCTCGACGGATTCTATTCTAGATGATTCGGATACGCTACTGCGCCAAGATTTTGTAACAAGTTTATCGGCATTCGAATCAGTGGAACGGTTTCCTTTGGCATTTCAAATACCAGAAGGTGTCGAGTTAGGGACTTATTATTTGATTGTAAAGGCAGATAGCCGAGAGACAGTAGAAGAAGCAAATGAAGAGAATAACGCGCAGTTTGTGTATTTAGAAGTGGCTTTGACCTATCCGGATCTTGTAGTAGACACCATTGCCGTGTCTGACGATACGTTGTTCTTAGGTAGTTCAGAACTGATTAATACGAGTATTGCGAATATCGGGAACCGCTCAACGGATGGCAGTTTTGGCATCAGGTATTATTTATCTGCTGATTCGGTGTTTGATGATGCAGACACTCGACTAGGAACAGACTTCGTTTCTACATTAAGTGCTGGTGCCGTAAGCCTATCGGAAAGTTTGTCCTGGTTTATTCCCTCTAATCAAGCGGAGAGCGAACACTATATTTTAGTGGTTTCTGATGATGACGATGAGATAGAAGAGTCTGATGAGACCAATAATGTAGGGTTCCGAAAAGTATTCTTGAGTCAAAGACCTAGTCCGGATTTGGTGATTGAGACACTATCCTTATCAAAAGAAGTGTATTCGAGAAATGAGTCATTGGATGTAGGCATTAGCCTAAAGAACTTATCGAGAGGAGCAAGGCTGTCATCTTGCCGAGTTGGATTCTATCTGTCCCAAGATAGTGTATTAGATGCTCAGGATGTGTTTGTTTCCAGTTTGTTGGTAAGCTCATCTCAAATTGATCAATCCAATCAAATATCACTGAATTTGAATATGCCGTCTAGCCTATCGGGAGCGGAGCATATATTGCTGGCCAAAGCCGACTACACCGAATCTGTTGTTGAAACAGAGGAAAACAATAATACAGGTGCCGTTGCCTTTTCTATCTCAGATCCTACCCCGAATACGCTATTCGTGAAGGCAGATGCCAATGGAGATGATAGTGGTAAAGACTGGGAAAATGCCATGACCGATTTATCCGATGCTATCAGACAGTCGCGTAGTGGAAAAACGATCTATGTAGCTCAGGGGATCTATTATCCAAGTACATCAAGCAAGGAGACTTCATTTGAAATGAAGCAAGGTGTTGAGATACTAGGCGGTTTTGCAGGTGATGAAGTGATAACCCCATCCGCAATAGCCAATCGTGATTGGCAGACCAATGCTACTATACTGAGTGGTGATTTATCGCAAAATGATGACTTAGAGATCTATACTGATAATTCATATTCGGTAGTTCGTGCTGTTGGAGATATGGATACTTCTGCTGTTCTGGATGGATTTTACATAGAAGGAGGAAATGCTCAAGGTGACTTTCCACATGCCAAAGGAGGAGGGATCTTGGTGGAGAGCGAAGGCGGTCAAACTAGCCCAATGCTTAGAAACCTGGTCGTCAGAAATAACAAAGCGAAGACTTGGGGTGGTGGTATTTATGTGAGTGCTAAAGTGCTGTCGAGTAGACCTAAGCCTTACATTATCAACTGTCAGGTTTTAAATAATACTGCCGGACAAAATGGTGGTGGTATGATGAATGTAAACGCTTTTAGTGTTGTTAAAAACACCGTGTTCAAAGGTAATCACTCCCAAAGCACGGGTGGGGCAATTCACAACCAGGCATTTTGTGGACAGACGTGTGCCCCGGAGTTTACCGGTATTTTGGTAATCAACAATTCAGCTGATTTTGAAGGAGATGGTATTTATAACCAAGGTACTGAAGCTGCTGGAGTTTGTGACAATGTAGGTGGTGCCTGTAACCCTGTTTTCTATAACGCGACCATTGCAAATGATAATATTGTACACAACGTATGGCCGACAAATATTGGCGCTTCTGTTGACGCTGAATACACCAATACGATTATTTGGAAAGGAACCGTGAAAACGTTAGGGGCAGCTAATGCTTCTTTTAGTCACAGTTTAGTACAAGGTTCTGGCGGTAGTCTTAACTGGAATTCATCTATCGGAACTGATCTGGGCAGTAACTTGGATGAAGATCCGATGTTCGTTAATATCGCTAAAGCCGATATCCGATTGTTTAAAGGATCGTCAGCACTAGGTAGCGGAGATACACAATACGGAAGCAATATTGGTTTTTACCAAGGGCTTGGTGAGGAGCCAATGCCAGTGTTTGAGATAGATACAGAAGTATTGGATTTTGAAAGTGTCGCTTCTGGCGAAACGGCTACTCAGAGTCTTCGCCTGACTGGAAGTTTTCTTTCCGGTAATATTACATTGACGGCCCCAGGTTGGTTGAAGTTGTCTTTTGATCCGGATATATTCTCTTCAGGTGCATTAGTACTACCAGCAGAAGGTACTCTTGATACCTTGATTTGGGTACGATTCGATCCGGTAGTGGGGGCCTCCTATCAAGGTAATATTACCGCTTCATCAGATGAGTTTGTTGATGTCAAGGTCTCCGTTTTAGGTGAGCTTAAGGCACCCGAGTCTAATTTGACATTCGCGCAAAACAACCTGAGTTTTGGGTCAACCATTATAGGTAATACCGTTATCAGCAATACTGTGATTACCCTGACGGGTGAAAACCTTACCGACCCAGTGGTCATCGATGCTCCGACTGGGTTTGATATGGCCGATGTCGATAATCCTGATTTATTCCAAAAACAGTTGACTTATACGCCAAATGAAGAAGGGGAAGTAGCAGTTATGTTGCGCATTAGGTTTTCGCCAATTATTGTAAGGTCATATTTAGGGTCTCTTCGTGCCGTCTCTAGTGGCATAGGTGCCATTACCAGTATGGATTTAATAGGACAAGGGTTAGATATTCCTGAAGACCCGAGTTTTATTACCACATCACTACCTTTCGTCAATATATGTTATGAACAAATAGCGGAGGGTATAGCGTTTAAAGTGGCTTCACGCGATAACAACGAACCTATTAACGTCTCAGTCAGCGATTTTGGGGCTTTACGTATGGATGATATCTCCGTAACGGGTAGTGGACTCGATAGAATGTTATCCATCAACCCAGCTTGGGGTACCTTCAACGACTCTTCTTCCATTCTGACCTCTATTGTTACCTTGAGTGTAGGAGAAGGTGACAAGGCAGAGACATTGCCTGTGACAGTGAGGTTGATGCCTAGAAATGACTTGTTGTTTTTCCCTAATTCAAGTGTTGATAGTGATAACTGGGATGTTACTATATCTATTGCCAACGGGTTATCTATTAACGGCTTTGAGGTTGCGCTTAATGATGGTGACTTTGAAAGTAATGTGACTGAGTTTACGAATTTGACTTCTGGCACTTATTCGGTAGCTATTCGGTCTGCAGTTGGATGTGAGTCAATAGGAAGCTTTACATTAGAAGACAGGTCTGGCATTGTAGCAAACGTTAGCGCTAGTAGGTTAGAGGATATTAAAGTGTATCCAATTCCGGCTGACGAAATGCTATTCCTTAAATCGAGTGACAAGTTTGATAGAATAGACATATTGGATTTATCAGGTCGGGTGGTCAAACGAGGCATATTTAGTGCTCGTATTAACTTGTCTGATATCCCTGACGGTACCTACTTTTTAGAACTTAGTAGTGATCAAAAAATGATCAAAAAGCGATTTATCAAGCAGTCAAAATAACTTAGTTTTATTGCTGTACAGAGTATCTTCGGATACTCTGTTATTCTAATGTTGAACCGGCGTTCTCATACCTGAATCCTACGGGTTTTATACAAAACCTATTTTAAGAACTGATATAAAATCCGTCAATACACCCTTCAAATTAACTCTTTCCTGCAATGATCTTGGATTCCATAAAGTTTTACCCGACAGCTCAAATGTGACCATTGCCAGGTTGTATCAGTATTCCATTGTTACGATCGGAACAGGATCTTTTGTGAATGTCTGTATATAATCATTCAGTATAATCAGGGGAATTAGGACATATCGTGTGTTTATGTACGTCATTTTTTTATAGAACATCATGTTGATTTTGGAATTCCATATGCACAACAAAATAAGGTCGTCAGAAAAAACCAGTTTGTACGAAATTGACACTCTTTAGTACAAATTTACAACGATCAAAGGGGTGTTTTTTCCTACCATTGCACTCAGTTTTTAAGATATACCGACCACTTGGTTTGGCTAATCTTAAATCACATAGAACTAGTCCATTTTAAGTATTGAACCATTAATTATTTACTGTAAACACGTTGATTTATGAGACCTATTTCCTTGTACCGTTGGATGGTGAACTTGTGCTTTTTTTTAGTGTCAGGCATAGCATTTAGCCATGGATTAAAAGTTGAACACCTTAAGTTATCGGAAGCCAAACAAGAAGCTAATGAGGTTGATTTAGTAGTGCATGAAATTACTGTTGATTTCGACTCTCTAGTTTTGGGATCCAAATACACGTTTAATACGAGGATTAGGAATGCAGGGACTGGATATTCGAATGCGTTTTACATTTCCTATCACCTTTCTTCCGATACCATATTAGACGATAATGACTTGCCAATTGGCACGGATTATCATTTCCCATTAGGAGCTGGATTGAGCGGATTTGAGGAAAGTATAGATTGGAAGGTTCCGGCAGATTCGTCTATTGGTGATTATTATATTTTGGTGCAGGCAGATGTGCATTTAGATATCGATGAGCAAGATGAAGAGAATAACGTAGGACATTACAAAGTAACTTTCATCAATAGACCCTCTTCAGATGTCTCGATAGATACGGTCAGTTTTTCGAAAGAAAGTTATCACTTGGGTGAATACGTTAGACTTGTGGTGACACTGGAAAACACACATAGTAATGGACAAAGTGGTGGGTTTAACACGACTGAATATCTGTCTTTGGACAATTCACTTGATGAGTCAGATATATTGCTAGAGAACCTTTCTCGTCGGTCGATCGCAGCAGGAGAAGCGTATGAGGCGACCAGGTTTATCAACATTCCTGGTGAGACCAACCCAGGTGATTATTTTTTGATTTTTTTGGCTGACCAAGACTCTGTACTCCATGATCTAAATCGCATCAATAACAAGGTTGCTGTTCCTCTTATGCTCGAGGAGAGCATACCTAATGATTTAGTAGTTAATAATTTTGGATACCGTTCAAATCGGGATTCTACATTTTCGCAAGGCGAACAATTACAAGTATTTTTCGATCTGGAGAATTTAGGGTCACATCGTACATCAAATCTATATTCTTCGGTGTATTTATCATTAGATACTTTGCTTGATGAGACCGATTCCTTGATCCTTGATGTCTTTTCTTTTCCCTTGGCTGGTTTTGAATCGGATAGGGTTTATTCCGGTTACTTCGGCCTACAAGAGGACTTGGCATTGGGCGAATATTACTTATTAGTTGAAGCTGATAGCCGGATGGAAGAAGAGGAGTCCAATGAAGAAAACAACGTCCTGTCACTACCATTAACAGTGGTGCCGCCTCGTTCCGTTGATTTAGTAGTGAATACTGTATCCATTGAGAGTGATTCGGTTGAATTAGGAGCTGAATATACCATTACCACAAACATTGGGAATACCGGTACGAAACCGAGTTCTTTTTTTAGAATAGCCTATTACCTGTCCTCTGATACGTTACTGGATGACCAAGATCAGTCTCTTGGTAATGACCTGGTGTGGAGGGTAGAAGATGGGGGGATAAGTACCGACGAAACGCTGGAATGGGCTGTTCCTAGCGATGCCACCAAGGGCATTTATTATCTACTGGTCATGGCTGATTCTGATGAGAGCGAACAGGAATCTGATGAAACTAATAACGTTGGGTACAAAAAAATAATCATTCGTGATAGACGTACCGTTGATGTAGCCATCGATACGGCCTACTTGGATAAACCTTCTTATTACCATAACGAGCGCCCGCTCTTAAACATAAATGTCGAAAATTTGCCTAGTGAGGCGGAAACCGGGGACTTCAAAGTGGGGGTTTATTTTTCCCAAGACAATATGTTGAGTGTGGATGATAGTCTCCTTAATGAATTTTCCATTTACAATATTGCTGTTGGACAAGGAACATCTCGGGCTTTATTCTTTTCATTTCCAGATACGCTCGAGGCCGGAACATATTATGTCATCATAAAGGCTGATTTGAATGATAAACTCAATGATGTGGACCTTTCGAACAATATAGAAACCTTGCAAGTAGAGGTTCAAAGAGGGACGCCGGCAGATCTTACCATAGCATCAACAAGCTTCAATACATCGACCGATAGTAGTTTCTGGCGCAATGAATTAATTGATGTTAGAGTTGATTTGCAGAATTTAGGGACCGCAATTGTGGAGGATTTTTATGTAGGAGTTTACCTGTCTGATGATGATCTGCTCAGTGCAGATGATACATTGATTGACGACGTGGACATATTTAGGGTTCAGTCACTTGCCACTTACCGTCTATATACATCCTTTTTGTTGCCACAAGAAATTGACTTCGGGAGTTACCATTTGTTCTTTGAGGTGGATAGTAGGCATGATATTGAAGAACCTGATGAGACGAATAATGTTATCTCCGTACCTATAGAGGTAGTTGAAGGAGTTTTCCCTGACATCGTTGTTAATAGTATTACCCCTCTCAAGGATACTTTAGTTATCGGGTCATTTGAAACTATAGAAACTGAGGTCGAGAACATAGGGGTGAGCACTACTTTTCGAAGTTTTGATGTCAAGCTTTATATATCCACCGATAGCCTACTAAATAGTGGAGACAGGAGACTGGATGTCGGAAGCGTATGGTCGTTGAGGCCAGGAGAAACTGATGATGAAGACTTTGATATGTACATACCTTCAGGGCTCGAAGCTGGAGAATACTACTTGTTGGTATATGCGGATTCAGATTCTGATGTAATAGAATTAAATGAAGGGAATAACGTAGCCTATCATAAGATTGTCATTACGGAGCGTCCAATGGTCGATATTCGAGTAGACAGCGTTTATTTGGAAAAAGAGGTATATCATGCCAGTGAGCAAATGAAAATCACTGTCGAGCTAACAAACATTTATTCTGAAAGTCCCACAGGCTCTTTTTATATAGGCTCATATTTATCTACGGATAGTACACTTGATGAGACCGATGTTTTATTGACCGGTCAAACCGTTAATAGTCTAAGTACGTTTGAAAAACATACGGGCGTTGACTTCGGTGATATTGAAACAAATACTCCAGCAGGTGATTACTACCTGATCGTATATGCGGACTATCTTGAAGTGCTTCCAGAGCTAGATACCTCCAATAATTTTGGTATAGTGCCTTTGGAAATCAAAGCAAGTTTACCGCCAGATGTGGTAGTAGACAGTATTTGGTATCGTTACAGTGAAAACACTTACTCACCCGGAGATAGATTTGACTTATTTTACGACGTAGCCAATTTAGGGTCTGAAGATGCTGATTGGTTTTTTTCGGGTATATATTTATCCACTGATTCTATTTTAGATATCGATGATGTATTACTAGACGAGGAGAGGACCTATGGACTATCAGGTTTTGAAACTGAAACGGAATTTTCTTGGTCGATTCAAGTGCCGAATGATATTGAATTCGGAGACTATTACATCATCGTAGACGCCGATAATAGAGACGAAGCCGGAGAGTCGGATGAAAATAATAATGCCGCATTCATTTCACTCATAGTTGTGCCAGAACCTCAACCAGATATATTGGTAAGTGATATGTTCACATCCGATGATATCGTCACAATGGGCTCTAGTCTTACTATCTCGGCTTATTTAACCAATATTGGTAATACACACACTAATAGTGGTTTTTTTATTCGGTACTATATTTCTAATGATTCTATTTTTGATGATGGTGATGGATTTCTTGGAAGCGACTATGTATCTAGGCTTTATCCAGGAGATACAAGTTCTGAAGAAAGGTTGGTGTGGAACGTACCTGATGATTCGTCAGCGGGGGTTTATTATGTGTTAGTCGTATCCGATCCTAATGACTACTCTGACGAATCCAATGAAGAAAATAATGTAGGGTACCGGGAGATCTATTTGGTGGATGAGATTCCTGATCACCTGAATCTTTGGAACGGGGTTTCTTGGAGCAAAGGTCAGAGGCCGATTCCGACAGACAGTGCGGTTATCGCTGGAAACTACTATTCATCGGTTCACGGAGGTTTTGCAACGGGAGACTTAACCGTATTCGGCGGAGATACCTTGTTTTTGGACGCTCCAGGAACGCATGTAGTGGTTGAAGATACCTTAGTAAATGATGGGACTATTGAAGTTAAGTCAGGCGCAGGACTTGTAACCAAAGGTGGGGTGAGCGAAGGTGAATATTACTTTGAGCGAGTGACAACATTTAACAAGCGACAAGCCAAATACAGCATGATGGGATCCCCAGTTGAAGCAGGAAATACTAGTGATTTAGGTAAGATAGTTTATAAATATGATGAGACCATTAAGTATGACACTACTGCTGGTGTAGAAGGTGTAAACCGTTTTATCCGCGTGTCAAACGCTGGTGAGGTGATGACTCCGGGAAGAGGATACTTCTCGGCTTATACAGGTACTGTGATGATGAAAGGGAAGCCAAATCACGGAGACATCACTTATGACTTATCACGTACCGATCATTCGCTTCTCGAAGCAGATGACGCCGAAGATGACTACGAAGGCTTCCACGTGGTGGCTAACCCTTATCCTGCGGCGATTAGTCTTCATAAGTTTATTGACGAGAATGCAGACAATATTCAAGGAACCATTTGGGTTTGGGATGACGGAGGTTCGAATTCTGGACGTAGGGGTAATAGTGATTACTTGACGATTAATGCATTGGGTGTCTCACTCGGAGGAAGTACTCGAAGAGGAGCATGGAACAGCCATATAGGATCTTTTCAAGGCTTCTTTGTAAAAGCTAATCATGCCACCGCTCTGAAATTTACGGATAGCATGAAGGTCACTGGAAATAATAGGAGTGAAGCATTTTTCAGAACAAAATCAGCCTATCAAACCTTGAAGTTAGGCCTATCTGCTGATGGTGATCATCAGTATGAGACCCTGATTGGGTTCACTGAAGATGCTACTGACGGTGTAGATGAACGATATGATGCCCCGCTCATTAATTCGGGATTGAAAAACCAAGTTTTTACTTCCATTCATCAAGTCGCTTATGCCATTCAAGCCGTTGGTTTAGATCATCCAGTGGTTTCAGTAGGTGTGGCGTTAGAGAAGGATGCCTTGTACACCTTGTCTTTAAGCGAGTTAGACATAGACCGAACGCAAACGGTATACTTGACTGACCATTTTACGGGTGAAAAGGTAGTGCTGACCGATGGTGACTACGAGTTCTTCGGGACGGAAGGAGTATACAAAGAGCGTTTTACACTTCAGATTGGAGATGGAGGGGTAGTTGCAGGTAGAGCATCATTCAATTCGGAATTGCAAGTATTCAGTGCTAACCAGACACTGTTTGTAAAATCAAAATCGGTAACGCACTTAGAGTCTATTAAAGTTTTCAACTTGAAGGGTGAATTGGTTGAGAAATTCGAACAGGTTGAATTAGGTGAAAGTGGCTGGGAGCATGTTTTGGCGCTCGACGGTATTTATATAGTAGCGGTTGTTAGCGATGATGCCATGAAAATCTTAAAGGTAAGGTTTTAAATGGGGTCTTGGTAAGGGAACAAAACGGGCCGACTCATTGAGCAGGCCTGTTTGTTGCATAGCGTTAACGTTTCTTATTCGGAAATTTTAAACGAAACATTAGTGGTAAAGTACAATCGTTTAATAGATAGTTGCAAATAGTACGATTTTAACGTCGTTTGGTACAAATTTGAAACAATAGAGAAGCGAGGTTTTTCTACTCTTGCAGTCAGTATTAGTATTGATATATTCATTAACCATTAACTCGACTTCCTCTAGTATTTTTTGATTGAACATAGATAAACTAGGATAACTATTCACAGCATGAGATTTTATTATTTGGAAGCTAGCCCTATTGGAAAGAAGACGGCTATGTCTTTGATTTTACTCACTTTGAGCCTCACTTCATTTTGTAAAGGGGACTTAAGTTTTATTTATTCAAGATTTGAAAATAGAGTCGTTTATCAGGGATTAGAGTACGATTTGGAAGGGTACTATACGAACTCCGGTGACTCAACTTTAAATTTTTTAGCCCGCTATTATTTATCGGTTGATAGCGTGCTTGATAGTAGTGATGCGTTATTGGCTTCGGAAACTAGAAGTATTACAGCTAATGAGTGCATCCCAATAAATATTCAAGGAGTTAGTATTCCTGATACATTAGTGCCTAATGATTATTATCTCTTAGGGATTATGGATCCTAACAATGAGCTAGTAGAGATAAGCGAAATTAATAATTCATTTTTCTCCAAGGTTGCCGTATCAGAACGCTTAGAACAAGATGTAGATCTCATAATACAACCTCTAGATACGAGATACTATCTTAGAAAAGGAAGTGATACCTCCTCGGTTTATAAGCTTCTAAATAAAGGTGGCGAATCGATGATTCAAAAAGTTAAAACCGAGGTGTATTTATCCCTTGATGATAGTTTGGATTTTGACAATGATGAAAAAATTAGTGATCACAATAGTTTTGATTTTTTACTCCCGGGTCACGAGACAGAGGTGATTTGGGAAAGTCAAATATCTGATGATAATACCGAAGGGGAAGCCTATTTGTTTTTTGTGGTTAACCCTGATAGTACACTTCATGAAACTGATTACAGTAATAATGTAACCATGGTCTCACTCATTATAATCGATGATACTTCAGAAGTTTCAATTAGTAACCTAAAAACAACCTACGTTCCAAAAATTGGTGAAGAGTTTCGTGCTACAGGTAACTTGATTCAAATTAATAACAACGACCTTCTAGATGTCGACTTTTACTTGTCCTTAGACACGTTGATTGATGACTTGGATACACTTTTAGATTCTGAAAAAATATTTCGTGGCAATTTCTCGTCGGATTTGACTATCCCGGAGAATATTGTTGCTGGCCAGTATTTTTTGCTTGCTCACGCTGATCCCGATTCATTAGTTGAAGAAATAGATGAACGTAATACGTTCATTGTAAAACTTGACATTGAAAGCTTTAACGCTGCAGAGGAAGATTTATATCCGAAATCATGGGAAATAGACAATTTTGAAGGTATGATCTACAGTGATACTAGATACTCTACGTCCTTTCGTTTTGTTAGTGTTAGTGAAAGTTCAGAGAAAATAAAGGATGTAAGCAATGGCATCTTTTTGTCAGAAGACGCCGTTTGGGATCCGAGTGATTCATTGCTTGTTGAAACTGAACGGATATCGGGGATTTCAAGTAACAGTAAAACTAGCATTACAGAAGGTGGGGCTACTTTGCGTTTTTCACTGCCGGCATCGAGTGTTGTAGGTGATTATAACCTTATTTTGGTGATCGACTTTAAGCATGATTGGGATGAAATTGATGAAGCAAATAACACCATGGTTATTCCGTTCTCTTTAGAAAAGTATGAACAAAATAGCCAGCCAGATTACGCTCTTTCTTGCCTAAATGTTGCAGATTCAGTAACCAACCAAAGTTCAATAGAGTACCACCTATCCAACGCCGGGACGGCCAGTTCGGCGGAACGTATAGAAACTAAATTTTTCCTTTCTAAAGACTCAATTATTTCGGTTGATGATTTTTTGATTAGGTCTGATAACTCTCCCAATCTATTACCTCTCACTACTAGTAGTCAAACTAGTTTTCCGAGATGGAGTTTAAATCCTTCTTCTGGAACATGGAATTTGATAGCAAAGGCTGATGCGGATAATCGCGCGGTCGAATCAAATGAAACGAACAACATTATTATTAAGCAAATAGTAGTAGATGGACTCGAGGAGGGACAAGGTGCTGAGTTGGTGTTTGAAGATTTGAATATTGATACTTCTGAGCGGATAAAACCTGGAAGCACGATTAGTATCAGTACGACAATTAAAAATCAAGGTAATCTTCGTACTGACTCTTGGTTTTTGGCGTCTTTCTATCTGTCCAGAGATTCGGCATTTGATGCTTCCGATGCATTATCCCCAATTATTCCATTTTTCACTCCTTTGAGTAGTGGACAAAGTGTTGAGCGGACTAACATTGACCTTCAAATCCCTTCGGATTCTACTCCTGGTAAATATTATCTAGTGGCTTGGCTGGATAGTCGTCAGCAGAGCTTTGAGCTTGACAAGTCTAATAACTTTGCCATTATACCCTTTGAGGTTGAATCAGATGTGAATACCTGGAACGGCACCTCTTGGAGCACAGGTCAGAAACCAACTCCTGCTGATAGTGCCGTTATCGCTGGAAATTACTACTCATCTATAGAAGGAACATTCGCATCACGAGCGCTTACCGTGATGAGTGGCGATACACTATTCTTAGATGCTCCAGGGACGCACGTGCTGATAGAGGACACCTTATTGAACAATGGTACAATAGACGTGAGCTCCGGCGCAGGACTAGTAACCAGAGGAGGAGTGAGTGATGGCGAATACTATTTTGAGCGTATCACAACCTTCACCAAGCAGCAAGCAAAGTACAGCATGATCGGATCGCCCATCGAGCAGGGGAATACGAGCGAGCTTGGGAGGATCGTCTATAAATATGATGAGACGGTTCCTTATGATACCACCAGTGGAGTAGAGGGGCTCAGTCGGTTTATCCGTATTCCTGAAGCTGGTGAAGCTATGACACCAGGGCGAGGATATTTCTCCGCCTATACAGGTACAGTGATGATGAAAGGGAAGCCAAACCATGGAGATATATGGTATGACTTATCTCATACCAACCATTCATTCTTGGAAGCTGATAGCTCTGAAAATAATTTCGAAGGCTTTCACGTCGTAGCTAATCCTTACCCTGCGGCTATCAACTTGCGAAAGTTCATCAACGGTAACGCTGGAAATATAATGGGTACGGTTTGGATCTGGGATGACGGAGGTTCGAACGCTGGCCGTCGTGGCAATAGTGATTACCTGACCATCAATGCATTGGGAGTTTCTATGGGAGGAAGTTTACGAGGAGGAGCTTGGAACAGCCACATAGGTTCCTTTCAAGGCTTTTTTGTCAAGGCTGACCATACGACTTCATTAGGGTTTGCCGATAGTATGAAGGTTACCGGGAATAATAGAAGCGAAGCATTTTTCCGAACGAAGTCAAAATATCAGACGCTGAAGTTGAACTTATCCACCGATGGCAAATCTCAATATGAGACCCTGATTGGTTTTACCGCAGATGCTACTGCCGAAGTGGACGATATATATGACGCTCCCTTGCTAAACTCAGGATTGAAAAATCAAGTCTTTAGTTCCATTGATCAAGTGTCTTACGCGATTCAGGCTGTTGGCTTAGATAAGCCTGTGGTTTCGGTTGGTGTGTCGCTGGAGAAGGACGGATTGTATACGCTATCCTTGAGCGACTTGAACATCGATCGAACGCAAACCATATACCTGACTGACCATTTTACAGGTGAAAGGGTAGTACTGAACGATAGCGATTTCGAGTTCTTTGGGACGGAAGGAGTATACAAAGACCGTTTTACGTTACAAATAGGGGGTAATGCTGCGCTGACCGATGTCCAGTCTCTCCATTCCGAGTTGCAGATTTTCAGTGCTGATCAAACGCTATTCGTAAAATCAGAAGCACTAACTCATTTGGAATCAATCAAGATCTTCCGTCTAACAGGGCAGTTGGTTGAGGAGCTTGAGCAACTAGATTTACCAAAACACGGTTATGAACATTCTGTAGGTTTAACGGGGATCTATATTGTTGCTGTTGTAAGCGATGATATGGTTAGCATCCAGAAGGTTAAGTTTTAAATTGATGCAAAGAGAATAGAGATAGCCAAATTTGAAATAGAACGGAAATAATGGACTCCTTTTATGAAATTCAGAAGTGAATTATTTCCGTTTGTACGATTTTGACCTTTTATGGTACAATATTGTAACGTTCTTGTACCGTGTTTGTCTTACTATTGCTCAAGTTTTTTGAGAGGCATGGAGCATTCATTACTTACTCCAAATCCTTACTTAAGAACTATTGGCAACTAGAGAAACACATCGTTGTGTTCAACATGTATGAGAGCGTATGGTATTGGATCAACACCCTTTTGCAGATTTCTTTTAGCGTGCTGTCAAAGCAATATCTGATTTGAGTAATTTTTGTAAACACTAATTGAGCAGCTTATTTATGCGTCATTCATTTTTGATTTTCTATTCACTAATCTTTTTTGCGACCACTGAAATAGCCTTTGGTCAACAACTTTATGATGTTTCTGAGGCGATATATATGGGAGATGTCAAAAGTTTTTCAATACTCGACCAAGGAACCGGCGCGAATTGTGTCCGATTTGATACTACTGGAACCAAAATGTTCGTACTTAATAGCAGCCGGTTAGCGTTTGACAATATACTCGAGTATGACTTATCGACTCCTTTTGATCCGGCTACAGCCAGCTATGCTGGAGACGCTGAAAAACTATCTGTTACCTCATATGGAGGTGTCCCAGAGAGCTTTTTATTCAATAATGATGGGACGAAACTATATCTTCTTGTTGGGACATTTGAAGATGAACTTATAGAGTTCGCATTAGCTACGCCTTACGATATTTCTACGGCAACCCATTTAGGTAATGATCAGCATCTTATTTTATGGACAGAGGAACATTTGCCGACTTCATTTGCTTTTAATAATGATGGGACCAAGTTATTCGTCATTGGCTTTGACAACGAAATGGTCAATGAGTATGATCTTGATACCGCTTATGATGTGTCCTCAGCCGAATATGCTGGTGATGAAGAACGCTTTCCACTAACGGATCAGGACCGTGGGCCAAAGGACATCGCTTTCAACGATAACGGGACTAAAATGTACATTCTTGGTGTATCTGGAAATGATGTCAACGAATATGACCTGTCAGTTGCCTTCGATGTCTCAACAGCTAGTTACGCCGGGGAAAGTGAGACGGTATCGGTCGAGGATCAGGAAAATCGGGTTCAATCAATGGCTTTTAATGCTGACGGAAGTAGAATGTACATATTGGGACTAGGGGCTGATGCTGTGGTTCAATATACGTTAACCGGAGAAAACGTCCATCCCGTAATCACGAGTATCAATCCAGTGCTTAACATCAATGATAAGGATGAGGCTAAAGTTTTTGAAGATTTAATCATCCAAGATGGTAATAATGATGAGCTATCAGCGGAGATAACGCTATTAAATGGTTCTGGTATCTTTTCAGGTGATGGATTAACAGGATCAGGTCCTTACCTTACCGATACCTTGGTAGTATCTGGTCTACAGGATGTGTTGAACGCTATTACTTTTGATCCGGCTGATGATGTAGCAGTAAATGGAGCGGCCGACACGCTATTGGTTAGGATAGAAATTGCCGATGATTCACTTTCTGTTGTTGATACCATTCAAACAATAGTAGAGTCAGGGGCTCTTGTAACGCTATTAAAAACGGGGACGTTTGGACCAGATACGTCTGCCGTTGAGTTCGAAATCAAGTTTAATGAACCTGTCTTTGAACTAGATACGAGTGATCTAAATATTGAAGCTTCGGAAAAAGTGTCATTCCGATTGGCAAGCCTTACTGGAAGTGATTCTGTCTACACGCTTCTCTTCGATAGTCTGGGGGGTGATGGGGTGATTGAAGTAAGTATCCGCGAAGGCAATGATATTAAAGACAGTTTAAACAATCCATTGACACAATCAGCCTATGACGGTCACATTGTTGGTAGATCATTTAACTTATCCTTTGCGGCTTATACTGGTGATGATAAGACTTTATCCGTCAAGCCTCCGGCACGTCAATCACAAAGATTAAGGTTTAGTCCCGATGGGATGAAGATGTATGTTTTGGGTGCATCTTCAACTTTAACTGCCATTGAGGATCTTTTTGAGTTTCAACTCAGTTCTGCATTTGATCTGGCAACCGCGACTTATTCTGATTCTTGGAAAATACCTGGATCTGATTATTACAGATCTTTTATCATAAGTCCTGATGGATTAAAACTATTTGCGCTGGCTTCGATAGATGATGAGGTTAAGCAGTTTACACTTTCCACACCATTTCTGATCTCTTCAGCTACTTATGATGGAGATGATGAGGTATTGACACTAGGCACTGAATTGGGATCACCACAAGATATAGCTTTTAGCAATGATGGACTAAGCGTATACATTCTAGACGGGGATGATGATAAAATTGAACAATATGAACTAAAGGTAGCTTATGATGTGTCAACAGGGGCTTACATGGGCAGTCAAAATAGCATTAACGTTTCGTCTGATTCACCATCAACACCCCAATCCATTGAGTTTAGTAATGATGGAAGGAAATTGTTTGTTCATGAATTAAAGCTTTTTGATATCGATGAGAAAATCCATACCTACTCTATGTCCACACCATTTGATATTACATCTGCTGTTTATCTTGGGGATGATGAAATTATAGATGTTTCAGATCAAGAAAGAAATCTCAGCGGTTTCACGTTTAGTAATGATGGTAATCACTTATTCATACTTGGAGAAGAGGGTGATGATGTAAGCGAGTACATCATTTGCAATACAGCTCCTGAGATCACACAAATCTCCGACGCTTCAGTGCAAGTTGGTAGTCAATTATTGATTTCTTTCGAAATCAGTGATCTTCATGACGATGATATTACTATTGGTGCAGATTCAACCTCAAGCAATAAAGGGATGATTACCAACAATTCGCTTCAAACACTCAGCTGGACTCCTGATACATCAGATGTCGGTCAGCACGAAGTAATTGTGACGGTTGATGATGGCGAACTTTCTACGACGGATACATTCCAAATAAACGTTGTACTCTTGCCCTACGTAAATAGTGCCATTTCGGATCAAACAACACTAGAAGGTGTGGCATATGAGTTTACATTTTCGGAAAGCACATTCGTTGATCCGTTAGGGAGCGAATTGAACTACATAGCCATCAAGCAAGATAGTACTGCGTTACCTGCTTGGTTAAGTTTTGATGATAACACTAGAACTTTTTCAGGTACTCCTACATCATCCGATATAGGGATGATAGGGATACAAGTTTATGCTTATAATGATAGAGGAGATTCGATATCGGATGCGTTTGAACTTGACGTAGATTTTCTGGCGAATATCTGGAATGGTACGTCTTGGAGCGTGGGTCAAAAACCTACGTCTTCGGATAGTGCAGTCATCGCTGGAAACTACTATTCATCTGTTGAAGGAACATTTACATCACGAGCACTTACGGTGATGAGCGGCGACACACTATTCTTAGACGCTCCGGGGACGCATGTGTTGATAGAAGATACCTTATCGAATAGCGGCACCATAGAGGTTAGCTCTGGTGCAGGACTGGTAACCAGAGGTGGAGTGAGTGATGGCGAATACTATTTCGAGCGCATTACGACGTTTTCCAAGGAGCAAGCCAAGTATAGTATGATCGGTTCGCCTATCGAATCCGGGAATACAAATGAGCTTGGAACGGTAGTCTACAAGTATGATGAGACGGTGGCTTATGATACCACCAGTGGAGTAGAGGGACTTAACCGTTTTGTCCTGCTTCCTGAAGCTGGTGAATCCATGACGCCAGGACAAGGATATTTCTCGGCTTATACCGGGACTGTTATGATGAAAGGAAAGCCAAATCACGGGGATATATCGTATGATCTATCTCGCACCAATCACTCGTTTTTAGAAGCTGATAGCTCAGAAAATGATTTTGAAGGCTTCCATGTGGTGGCCAACCCATATCCAGCGGCTATTAGCCTCCAAAAGTTTATCAATGGAAATGCGGGGAATATAGTGGAGACCGTTTGGATCTGGGATGACGGAGGTTCGAATGTCGGACGTCGTGGTAATAGCGATTATTTGACCATCAACGTATTAGGTGTTTCCATGGGAGGGAGTTCTCGAGGAGGAGCCTGGAATAGTCATATCGGTTCTTTTCAAGGTTTTTTCGTGAAGGCTGACCATACGACTTCATTGGGTTTTGCGGATAGCATGAAGGTAGTTGGGAACAATAGGAGCGAAGCATTTTTCCGAACGAAGTCGGCCTATCAAACGCTGAAGTTAAGCTTGTCTAAAGAAGGGGAGCATCAGTATGAAACGTTGGTTGGTTTTACTTCAGACGCTACTGCCAAAGTGGACGATGTATATGACGCTCCCTTGCTGAACTCTGGATTGAAAAATCAAGTTTTTAGTTCCATTGACCAAGTGGCTTACGCGATTCAGGCCGTTGGCTTAGATAAGCCTTTGGTTTCGGTAGGTGTGTCTTTGGAGAAAGACGGGTTGTATATGCTATCATTGAGCAATCTGAACATCGACCGATCACAAACGGTATACTTGACCGACCATTTCACCGGTGAAAAAGTAGTATTGAATGACATAGGGTATGAGTTTCTTGGGACAGAAGGAGTGTACAAAGAGCGTTTTACGTTGCAAATTGGGGATAAGTCTGCGCTGACTGATGTTCAGTCTCTCCATTCCGCATTACAGGTTTTCAGTGCTGATCAAACGCTATTCATAAGATCAGAAGTACTAACCCATTTGGAGTCCATAAAGATTTTCAGTCTGACGGGGGAGTTGGTTGAAGAGCTTGAGCAAATAGATTTACCAAAACACGGATATGAACGTCAAGTAGGCTTAACGGGGATTTATATTGTTGCTGTTGTAAGCGATGATATGGTGAGGATTCAGAAGGTTAGGTTTTAACCGGGATTTTCGGGTTTAAATAATAAGAAAAACATCCATTCACATATTTGTTTAGAGACTGCCCTTATGGGGCAGCCTCTATTTGCTATTTCTTTCTTTCAAAGGCTTTAATAAGATCTATATTAGCTTTTTCTATAGTGGTTAAAAGATGAGAAACATCTGTCACAGTATTGTCAAGATCATACCAGCTTTGCGCTTTAAAATAGTGCTCCATTTTGCCACCGCTCTTAAACCTATAGCTGTGTCTAGCGAAGATCTCGTTTCGCATGATTTGCAGTTCTTCTTTACTCAAGCCATCTAATTGCCAGTTTTTGATCAGTTTGTAAGAAGCTTTGGGGTACTTGCCAAGAGGCTCGTTTGGACCAAGGTAAGAACCGAACTCTTTACTTTCGTGAAAGATGATACCAAAAGTCTCAGAACGAATATCGGATGCTCCGACGAAGTCTTTTAGCGCCACGAATTCGAAAAGCAATTGCGCCTTGTCATAGACCTTACTGCCATTAACAGTTAAGTCTTGATACAAAATAGACTTTTTTAGCCATGTTTCATTTCCTTCATCATCTTTACCCCATTCATTATAGTGCTTTGTGGCTTTTATGGTGCCTTCAAGAAAAGTTATAGCTAGGTTCCATTCAGACTCTGAAAATCCAAAGTGGTATTTTCCTCTATAATCCATTTTGCCTTCTGGTCTCCAGTCGACAAAAGCAAAACTTGGTAAGCTCTCCAAGCCGTATGATACCGTTTTTTTATTAATCTGGTCTTTTGCAGCTTTTTTAATGGCGCTGATGGTCGTCAGTTCTTTTCCTGTTGTGAGTATGTCATTCAGCTTTTCGTATGTCCCGAATACATAGTTTTTGTATTGATTCTCGTAATAAGAATCCTCTCCATGGGATAAATATACTCCATTCACCGCAAAAGGGACTGCGGCCTCTGGCCCTGCACCAGTAGACCATTTGGTCATTACGATAATATCATCACTTCCATCCATGTTAAGATCTTCAAACCCAATAGCCGTTACTTCTTCTAAGTTCCATGTGTTTTCAATAAGCTTAGGAAACTCATAAATAGCTTTTCCATCCTTTACCAGGTAAAAGTGTACCTCGCTAAGCTCTGTAGTGGTCACAAACTGTACAGGTCCAAAATTTGGCAGCATAAGGTTGAAACTCTGGCGCTCTAGTGGTTCTCCAAGCATACCTATTTGGTCATTTTTAGCTGGTCCAGAGGTTTCATGTACAGTGTTTTCTTCTTGACTTTTCTTCGTCGGACTACTACAGGAATACAAGAGTATTAAAATGCTTGCCAAGAATAGGTTTTTAATAAGGTGCTTCATGTTCTGAAGATTTTGATTTGGTAATTAGAATAATTCGAATTGTTGATAGTTCTGGATTTCAGTGTAGTAGTACTTCATCAACATAGATAGATGAATTTTATCAAATGATAAATGTATAAAGATAATTTTTCGAATGTATAAATGGTTTTTCAGAAGCATTTTATCGGAATTGGAAAAACTCCTCATATAATATGACTGATCTATCCAATGTTGAAAAATGTTTTATAGCAGTTTTTTTAATGCTTTTTAGCATAATTTATTAATTGTATTCGTAGTTTTTTTGCACGTAAAAATACGTACCAGATAATTCCAATATAAGTAATTTGAATGAAAAGGCACCGAAGATCAATCTAGATTGATCTTCGGTTATTGCAGGTAAAAACACTTCAGTACAAGGTGTAATGTTTGATCGGTGTGTTATGCCCGGTATTTACTCAGAAGCGGGTCGAAATGAGAAGCCTGTTTCTTATGTTTTGGAATAATTGTGGTGGCTATAGGCTTGCTGGGTTTCGAGGGAAGTTCTCTAAAGAAGATGAAGTGGCAGCCACCGAGCAACTAAAAAGACGTGAAGAGCTAGAGCGAGAAATAAAGCTATCTGAGAAAAAGAAACTAGCAGCCTGATACGCTTGCTGCTAGACTTTTATTTGGTTTGTAAAGCCGTCCCTTTGGGACGGTTTTCGTGTATATAGGTGATGTTTATCCGTATATTGTGTATTGTTAAGTGCTCGAACCTGCTCCGAACATCTCTAGTTTACTGAGCTTTTGATCGATTTGTTCTTGATTAAACACTTGTGTTAAACCTTCAAATTCCTCTTTTGGGATAGGATAAGAAATCTGTCCTTTCTCCAAAATATGGATAATGTCACATGTGTTCTCTAGTGTTGCAAATATATGGGAAGAGACAAGTACTGTCTTTTGGAGTGCTTTTAATCTCAAGATGATCTCTGTGATGAGAAAGTTGCTTTCTAAATCGACTCCATTAAATGGCTCATCAAGAATGAAAAAATCATTTTTCTGTACGAGTAAACCAGTTAGGGCAAGTTTCTTTTTCATGCCGGTCGAATAGGTTTCAGCGTATTTAGAAAGTGGCAGATCGAAGATGTTTTGATGCTCAAGATCTGCTGGTGTTATGTTGCGCGCTCTACTGAGTAGTGAGAGGTATTCCTTACCCGTAATCTTGGAAAGAAACAGCGGGTTGGTTTGTAAATAGCCGATGCGTCCAGTGTAGTTAGCGGTAGGGTATTTAATACGGCCCTTGCAGTTAACCAGCCCCGTAAGACACTCAAAAAAAGTAGTTTTTCCAGCGCCATTCTTACCTACAATGCCATACACTTTTCCTGGTTCAAACTTTACACTGATATCTCCTAGCACTGACTTAGTCCCATAGTTTTTCGAGAGATTTTCAATAGAAATCATGATTAAAGTATTTGTTTATCTGGTTGAATATTAGTTGTTTACTGGTTGATTGTCTCATGAATACGAATATCTGTTAGAATCACCATTCCTCGTCCATCAGTTCCACTTGACACCAAAGCCTACGATATTACAGGTTAATTATTCATTTCGTGAGGCTTGTGGATGCTTTGTGAAATGAGGGTCAAAAAAATGTAATTTTTTCAATTGCCTAATAGCTTTGTTATAATAAATGAATGGCATGATTATGAGCATTGGGGCAAAAAACAGCGATACTAGTAGTGGTATAGCTTGTAATAGGTCCAGTTTTCTTGGGTACATGCTATACTTGATCAAAACAAACGTAAGACCGGCAAGAAGAGATATGATTTGAACGATGAACAATGTCAAGGCCTGACTGGGAAAGGCGATACTCAGCAGGATACCCCAAGGAACGCACAGAATAGAAGCGGTGATGAGGGAGTTTTTTATTTTTTCAGATAAGAACTTTTGAGGGCTACCATCATGTATCCATATGAAATAAACAGGTTCTAATTTGATGAGAGAAAATAAAGAACATACTAGGTTTAGTAAACCATATGCGACCAGTCCGAGGTTAGCGTTTGAGACATCGATAGCCTTGACCAGGACAAAATAGAGGATGAGAATCAAAAACCAAGTGGTTCGAAACCCGACTATCGCCTCAAAAGGCCATTTCCAAAAAGGGGTAGGGATTACTGGTTTATGAATTTTTTTACGTTCGTAAAAGACGAGTATGAGGGAAAGTAATAACAAGGCAATAGGTGTATAAAATTCACCTTTAATGGATAAAAACAATGCGAAAGGAAAAGAAAACATGAGGTTTTCTATTAACCTAACCTTGACATAATTCCGTGCTAAAATAGGTTTTAGTAGTTGTTGTTTTTGCGTACTTCCTTGTTGTAGCATGGTCATGATGCCGATTAAAGCATAACACCATGCTGGATAAGGAATTCTTGCGAAGATGATGTAGGAGCCAAATACAAAGGCCAATAGTAGCAAGAGAAAACCTAGGTATGGGTGAATACCTATATCTTCCTTGATGATCCTTTTCGTTATAAGGTATTTTAGTTCAAAGTAGTGCTTAATCAAATTTCTTTTCTCTATGTGAGTCAAATATACAGTTCAAAGGTAGAGCTGTGTTATGATATGAACTTATATAACTTAGAGATATTGCTTAAATAGGCCAATATTTGTGGTATTCTAATGAAGTGTTTTATTACACTTAAACTTATGGATTAGACCTGAATTAACTGATAATGATATGAAATTGAAGCCAACTTACTTTTTGTTCATCTTAATCCATACAACATCCTTAAATGCGAGTGCGCAAGTCCCTGTTTTCTCTGCAGAACTTGATTTCAAAGGTGGAAAAAAGAACACGTATAGCTTTGAAACAAATGAGGGCTTTGGACTTTATGTGACCAGTAAAAAGCAATTGAATATATATCTTTTTGATGAAGAGGACCACCTTCTGAAGTCTTCGAATTACCCTTTTGATGAGAGGTCTAAAGACTACAACTTGTTTCTTGGCTCCCTTGGGAATCAATCAGAAAGTGGTAGGGAGTTAATTTATTTGAACAAGACTTTAGATGGATTGAATAAAGTTGAAATTCAAGGTGATCAGATTGAGTTTACTGACTTACCTGGGGTGTTCAAGGATCAAACTTATCTATGCCACAGTAATTTAGATCGGCAGATCATGGTGTATACCGTAACGGCATATACAGATACTTTACATGTCCATATTTTAAACTATGGAAGTATTCGAACAGTAAAATTTAAGTTGAGTGATATTCCTTTCTTCTACGATCTTATAAAGTCAGGAAACCTCATTGAATCACTTTACTCTATGTGCACAGAACGCTCTAAAAAGCATGTTGAAAACGGAATGCTAGTGACTAAAGCAACCACCAAGTTTTACCCAGTAGATTATGAAAGAGTGATTTTAACATTAGATGAGCATGATGGCATTTCCAGGACTTGGGAGAAGAAGCTTAAAACTGAAACCGGTGTTGCAACCGGTATTAGTTATGAGTATTTCGTTGCGCACAGTGAGAAAGCAGCGGTAGGCACTTACATAATAGAGTTGAATCTATCTACTGGGGATCATCAAGTGGAAAGTTATTTGGAGAATCAGGTAAAAAAGGAAAAAATGAAGTCTACTTCTTTTTTACATGACAGTGTATTGTACCAGTTGTTCTATTATAAAAAGAAGATGATGATGCATATCACCGGGACAACTATTGCTGATAAGCGACAGGTCATCAGTGAATGGTGTTCTGAAGGCAATCAAAACTTTTTTACGGACATACCAATACAAAAAGCCATCATGAGTTCATTCTCGGATAAGAGATTTAAAGTAGACGAGAAGAATTATTCACTTTTTAATATCTATGGTACTAGTACGGCCAAAAAGTTTCCTGCTATCGTGGCTAATACCGAGGAAGATAAAGTTGTATTGTCCTACGGTGTGGTGCAAAAACGTCCTCCTAATTACTTGCTCTCATACATGTCTTCCTTTGTAAATATCCCTTTGTTAAGTTCCGGAGGATTTACGCTTTATTTTAACCCTGTGGATCTTGTCTATTCTATGTCACGAGGTACACATGTAATTAGTGCTTTTGCTAAGGTGGAATTGAATTCAGATTTCACTAGATCAAAAAATACTGACCTTTTCCCGTTTCCGGAGTCTGAGAAAAAGATTGCTTTGGATGAGAAAATAGAGAAAATAAATGAGAAATTATTTGAAGAACAAGCTACTCGAGTTTTTGAAGTTAATGATCAATTTTATTACGCATATTACTTGCCTGAAAGTGAGTTGTTCGAAATCGTTAAGTTCGACTTAGCGTTTTAATTGCTTAAACGAATTTCTATAGTGGAAGACTATCCAGGTAGTCTGGAATAGTGTGGCCTTCTCCAATTTCCATCTTCTTCTTTAGCCGCGAGCGCATGACGCGCAAAGACGATTTTTGAACCGAAAGGAGGTAAGAGATGTCATCATGTGAAAAACGCATTTTCATCAGCATTAAGTGC
>CAYMST010000017.1:28442-33335 GCA_964393115.1 uncultured Roseivirgaceae bacterium
TCATGCCTTCTCCTTAAGTGGTCAAAGAAACCTTTTCCACTTACTTCAATTTGGGATTGCAGAGCTTTCCAAAACAACTCAGAGTTTTTAACGGTAATGAGCGAATTGGCAATTGGAGACAGCTTCTTTCGTTCTTCGAGACTGATGTCTTCCATCAGCTCTTTTAGATTCGTTAGGATTTCCTCGTATTTGCCCTGCGTCATATTTGCAAGCCCAAGCTGACTATGCAGCTCTTCAAAGCTCTCTTTAGTATCGCTTAGTTCTCGATATTCATCTTTTGATTTGATAATAGCCGTTCTGATGTATACGATAGTCAGGAACAAGAATCCAACATTGGTCACGAGGTGCTCTAGTAGTTGGAAGTCACCTAAGAAGGCAATTACGGCAAGAGAGAGCCAAAGTACAGCAGAAAGCACTAAGGCTACTATGTTGATATAATCAATTTTTTCAGCGCTAGGGTGGTCGAGATACTTTGCCTTGATGGCTCTTAACATCTGATAAATAAATGATACACCATAGAAAAAGGGAATTACCATGGCCAGTTGACTACTGAGTCGTATATCGCCAGTAATCAAATAAGGGGCTACGAAAAATAAACAATAAGGAATAAACAGGAAAAATATACTACCGTAAAGCGCGATAAATCGTAGTCTCTCCAGTTCGTAGGCTTTGTAGATATAGTAAGCAAAGTACATGGACATGGTAAAACAGGTCAGGTACCCAAAAATACTTTGAATGACAACGGGAATTATCCATTGTGGATCTGGTACAAGTCCAGTAATAACATTATACAAAATCAACAAGGAGAGCAGTATGAGGTAAAGCAAACGATTTCGATCGGAGGGACGCTGGAGGTAGTAAATGATTTGAAAATATAACATGAACAGCTCGATGACAATAATGCCAAAACTGACCACGTGCATGTCGGTACTAAAAACAGTCATCAGATCAATACTAGAGTTAAAATTTGTTCAACACCGAATAGAGATCACATCCCTAAGAAAGGTATTGATTAGTTTTTGGAGGTTCAGATTGCTAGGCAAGTTAATGCTTGAAGTTCATGTATTCCAACGATCTTGATTTACAATGAGGATCATGTTACCGCTTTATTAACGGTAAAAATTGATATTGTTACCGCTTTGTTAGCGCTTTTGATATGATTAGGTATAGATTTCGAATTGGCTTTCTCCTAGTTCTATCGGCATAAAGTAATGACCTGGGTTAACCAGTTAGGTAAGCGTATGCCGAAATTAGGTCATGAAAATAGTTCAACTGGACTTATAGGGTGGAGGGCGCACTAGCTCGTGGTAAGCTATAATTATGAATTTTGGTAGTTGAATATGCTCAGAAATAAGTAGGATACTATTGTATGTATTTCCACAATTATTAACATCACCTTTTTCTGTTAACGGGAGATACTTCAACTTTAAAAATAACGCCTCGCAGCAAATAGCTCGTAAGGAGAAAGACGTTTTATTCTGAATGAATAGCTCATTGTTGAATTGAATTAGGACCTGCTGAAAAAGTTGGGAGTGCTGCAAATACAATCAACTGAAGCGTAGATGTATGCTTATACCCCAAGCTGAATCGGATCCCCGACGGGATTGGGCAGTAGTTGCGGTGCTCCCGGCTAGCCTTGAAAATATCAATTTTGATATTTTCGGAGTGCAAGGATATTGGTGCCTTACCCTAAAAAACCTTGCACATTGCTAAGAAATCCATTGATGAAATCCTGCTCAATCCATTAACTCTTTTTTTACGTTTTTCAGCATGCCCGAATTAACCCGAAAAGAAATATAATGAAAGAGAATTATACGTTAGAAAAAGTGAAATGATAATGAAGATGACTTCAACTAGTGCAATCCAAAAGAACCCGAGTATACCATTTAAGGCAAAAAATGTCTTTTTTCTACTAAGCATTTTGACGGTTTTTATTCGTTTTCAGGTCATAAGATAGCAAAAAGAAGTCTTTTTCGGTTAGGTGTTGATTATACCTAACCCGCCTCAGCTTCCAACATCAATACCCATTCGCCCTCTGCTGGTGTACGAAAGTTTTGGGAACGAGACTTAGTACAACTGCCTCCTTGTTGGTATGTGCCGGTAATGGGATTAAACCATTTGAACCTAACATCTCCTGAAAAATCACTCATATCAATGCTTATGTTATGATTATTGGGGAGGTAAGCGAGACCGAGGTTACCTTTTGTACTGATTTGTAAGGTCATTTTTTTCTGATTGACCGTGTCCTGATTAATGATTCTTTCATGCCTGGGAATTAAGTTCCACCATTCCACATCATCAAAAAGGGCTTTAAGCATTATCATGTCATCATTTAAAGGCCATTCCAAGCATTTTTTCCAGTAGTCATAAGTGTCAGGGTTTCTGCTCGTCATCCATAGCCCACCGTTTCGATCTCCGTATTTAGTGCCTAATCCGACTGTATAGCCTGCTGAACCTGATAGTCGAGTGATGTACCCCAGTTTTCGGGCATCTTGTCTTCTAAACACGTGTCTGCTATCGTCCTCGTCTCCATACATGGCTTCTACGTTGATCACTGGTTTGATTGGGGTAGATTCGTATAGGTCCATTATCCAGGTCCTGGCTGCACCATAAGCATTGTCTAGGTTGGCACGATGATGCCCGGATTGTGCCATACAGAAGTCTAGGTATGGCTCTCCTTTGTAGGTAAGAGCTGCGGTTTGACTCGTATTCACATGTTGGGTGATGAGGTGGCGATTTGTAAGTGCATCAAATCGTTTTCCTTGTTCGGAATTGATCTCGTCATATGGGATATCCATGCTTGGGGAGAGAATAACATGGTTTCCATAGAGCCTTCCAACGATGTACCGAGCAAAATGAGGGTTACAGGTATTAGCGGTGAAATAATCTTCCTGAGCTTTTCCTAACCCAGCAATCATAATAATGATCCCTTTGCTATTGGCATATTGGATCCTTTTATCAATTTCCTCCCAATACTCGTGATGGGGAGCGCCAGTTTTATCAAAGGGAGTATGTCCATTTCTATTGGTTAACTCACGGATAACCTTTGTTCGCGTAGCATGAATTTGGATAATGTTATAGCCATCCTCAACAGCCGAATTGATAGCAGTCTGCCAGTCCATATAGTTGAGTTCCCATGGTAGGTTCCAATACGTATTCCCGTGCCAATTGAACGGTGTTCCATCCACATACTCCAGATAGCGATTGTTTTTGCTTACCCTTAAGTAACCATGTTGATACAGTGGGTTTGATTCTGTGTAAGTGCTGACATGAACATTGCCCGATTGGTTGTGTAGTCCTTTGTCTTTACTATTGGTACAGCTGGTCTTCCAGGTCCATTTTCCAGCGGAAGGAAATGCACATCGCATTTTCCATGTTTGCTCGCCATCCCAGAAGGCAGGAGCAGTAAAAGTGGTCCTTCCATTTGTATAGGTTACGGTTACTTCTACTGTCTTGTATGCCTTGCTAACTTCAGAAGAGGTAAGTGACTGTTCCCATCGTTTCCATTGTTCAATGCTTGTGTTATGCACCGAACCGGTAATTTGGTTTTTCGGTGATTGACGTGGTGACGAACTTGAATCCCCGTCGAAAACGTACGCCGTTCCAGTCATTAAATAGAGGAATATAATGAGATAGTGATGCCTTTGCAAAATTTAGTATGTTTTGGTGATGACTTAAATTTGGCAGGTAAAATAGTACTTTTTTAAGTTTTCATAAAGGCAGAATGTTTTTAAATGTGTTTTTAACACTTAAAAACACATTTTTTATCTTTATTGTCACTTTTTTACATGAATTCCATAGGAGCTAGAGCAGCAGTTTGAACTGGTATCCGATGAGTGGTCAACTTGGGGAATCACTCATACAATGTCAACACAGAATATGGTTGATGCAGGTCTCCATTTTTAGTGAGGTCTGAGCGTAAGTCTTGGAAGGTGACAGTTTAACCGATGGTTCGTTAAGGACAAAAAAAGAGGCTGCCCAAACGGACAACCTCAATACACACGTGCAATAAATATTTACTAGAGCTTCAGTTTCACAATTTGTACCTCCTCGTCGTTTAGCGCCACGACAATCATAATACCTTTCTCCCGAATATGCTGTCTCCATTCGTTATTGCTGAGTTGGATGTCGGAAAATGAGGCTATGCTGTGCCCGGCTAGGTCAAATATTTCCACCGACTGGATAGCTTTGAGCTCCTTGGATTTGATGATCAATTCTCCTTTTGTGGCGTAGATGGATAGCTTTTCTGTATTCGAAGTATTCAATATAGATTGCTTGATCGTTCCAACATGTAAGGTAAAGCGGTCTTCGAATGAGCCTACCGTAGAGAAGAACTCATAACTTCCGTCTTTCTTGAGATCATGTATTTGATTCGAATAATTGTCTATTAAATAGACTTGATCACTAAAATCAATATTGATTTGGGTAGGGGATAGTCTATAGTAACCTGCTTTAGCTACATGTAGTCCCACGGTAATATCTGGATCTGCTGGACTTACCGCCTGTATAGCATAGGGTATACTGTTTAGGGTGCTGAAAAGCTGCATTCCAGATACGGTATTGGATAATAATGGTGCATCATAGTGTAAATCAATGCCTGAAGTTGCATCATGAGCAAAGCCGACTAGTGTTTCGTAGAAGCTATCTGGCGAGGCCTTAGCACTAAGTGTGAGTTTTACGGTTTGCTTGTCGGACTTCGTTCTAAAGAAGGCACTTTTTAGATTTTTGCCGACTACTTTCATACTATCGGCAAAGGCTACAGAGTCTTTTTGTATGGCTTGCACGAAAAATCCTTGGAATGATCCAATATGATCATTCCAATCTCCGGACCGTCCACTACCACCACTAGACACTCCAAGTGTATTAATAGTTAAGTAATCGCTATTGCTTCTA
>CAYMST010000018.1:0-25769 GCA_964393115.1 uncultured Roseivirgaceae bacterium
GCCATTGTATTATTTTCAGTACCTAAAAAATTTGAGTTTGCAAAAGTAGAGGGTCTTAAATAAAAATCAAATGCATAAGTAAAATTATTCTAAAATGAATAAAAAATTACAACTACTAATTTTCATCACTTTAACACATCAAAGCCTCTATGCTTGGGGGTTCTTTGCTCATAAAAAGATTAATGAGTTTGCGATCACTACATTGCCAACTGAAATGGTAGGGTTTTATAAACTTCATTCTGCTTTTATTGCCGAAAATGCTGTAAACCCAGACCGAAGAAGGTACTCCGTTGAAGGAGAAGCGCCTAAACATTACATTGATTTAGACACCTATCCCGACAGCCTGCATGAAGATCTTATAAAAGGATGGGATCATGCTGTCGGCATGTTTTCCAAAGACACCTTGGTGAAACACGGTATATTACCTTGGAATTTACACCTTATCTCCCTTCAACTTACAAAAGCATTCAAAGCTCTAGATGCTAAAAAGATTCTAAAGTTATCCAGTGACATGGGACATTATATTGCAGATGCTCATGTTCCTTTACACACCACTAGAAATTATAACGGGCAACTCACTGGACAGCATGGTATACACGGCTTTTGGGAGTCAAGGATCCCAGAAGTCTTGATGTCAGAATTTGATTTATGGGTTGGAAAAGCCAAGTATATCGAAAACCTGAAAAACGAATCCTGGACTATTGTACTATCCTCTCACATGGCAGTGGATTCTGTACTAGCATTTGAAAAAGAGCTTTCTGAAAAAACGTCCCCATTGAAGAAATATGAATTTGAGGAGCGCAACGGTCATCACATAAAAACTTACAGCAGGAAGTATGTGCGAAAGTATCATCAAAAACTTGATCATCAGGTAGAAAACAGAATGAGGGCTTCTATTCGCGCAGTCGGTTCATTCTGGTATACCTGTTGGAAAAACGCGGGTAGGCCTAACCTCAATGAATTATTAGACTCCCCGAAAACTGAAGAAGACATAATCGCATGGCACAAAAAGGTTCTTTTTTGGAAAAAGACCGGTATCTCATCAAGAACACACGAAAGTGATAATCAATAATACTGTTCCCTTAAAGTTCAATATACAGTAAAAGACCAGTAATTATAGCCCATAAAATGATTTCTTCTTTTTCTTAGGTTTTTGTTCTCTGATAAATGGATCAGCATCCAGATAAAACGGGTATTCTGCTCTAAAGTCAACCATTTCTTTACGCGAAATCAGCTGAGTCACCACTTCCTCATTATGGTCAGAAAAAGCCATTTGATCTCCAGTGAAAGATATTAGTTGTGAGTGTCCTGTATAATCGAGTCGATAACCATCTCGTCCAACTCGATTTACGCCTACCACATAGGCCTGGTTCTCAATTGCTCTGGCAGGCAAAAGCTTATCCCAGGCTTGTATCCGCTTATTTGGCCAGCTGGCAACTGCAATCAGCAGGTCATAATCTAGTTGCTCTTTATTCACTTGGTTTCGACACCAAAGGGGAAATCGAATATCATAACAAATAACTGGACAGATTTTCCATCCCTTATATTTAAAAATTACACGAAACTCTCCCGGCGTTAACTCTTCACTCTCTTGAGTTATCCGAAAAAGGTGGGCTTTATCATACTTGACAAGTCGTCCATCAGGGTAAACGCCAACAAATCGGTTGTAGAACTTCCCGTCTTCCGAAACTAAATAGCTACCGCACACAAATGCTTGCTTAGTAACCGCGATTTTCTTCATCCAATCGGCCGTTGGACCTTGCGTGGATTCGGCAAGTGATTTATTGTAGGTAAATCCCGTATTAAACATTTCAGGTAGAATAATAAGATCTGTTTCTTCCACCTCTTTCAATAGCCCTTCTAATTCATTGAAGTTAGCCTGTTTGTCCTCCCAAATAATATCGGACTGCACGTAAGTTATGGACAAGTTGTCCACTACGGACGGTTTCACACTCATGTAGTTAATTTATCGTTTACGATAAACCTTGATTCGGTAATCAGCAGGACAACGACCTTTGCTAATATCTGTAAGCTTACCTTTCATAAGCCTACGCTTTAAAGCCGAAATATGATCGGTGAATAATACACCGTTTAAATGGTCATACTCGTGTTGAATAATTCGGGCTGACATTCCTTTATATTCTTCTATATGCTCCTTCCAGTTTTCATCGAAGTATCGGATTTTTAATTCTCCTGGTCTTTTTACTTCCTCTCTCAAGCCCGGTATACTAAGGCACCCTTCTTCCATACCCCATTCGTCACCGTACTCCTCTATGATCTCTGGGTTTATAAAGACCTTTTTAAAGTCCTTTGTTTCTTCCTCTTCCAATGGACGCCCATCAGCTACAAACATCCGTATAGATTTACCAATCTGAGGAGCGGCAAGACCAATTCCTTTGGCGTTATCCATGGTCTCAAACATATCAGCGGCTAGGGTCGCCACGTCAATTTCACCTTCAACAATTTCAGTAGCCCGCTTCTTTAAAACAGGATCACCGTACACTACAATCGGATAAATCATATTGTCCTTTTTTCTAAGTATGTCTGCAATATTAATGCAGCGCTTACTTTATCTATATTTCCTTTTTCTCTTCTGTCCTTTTTTGACGCACCGCCTCGGATCATAGCGTCCAAGGCAATCTTGGAGGTAAAGCGCTCATCTACTGCTTCTATTGGTATAGAAAGCTGTTTACGCAAACTACGTATCAAGCCAACTACATGCTGAGTAGAGTCAGTAGCCTCATTATTTAGCTTCTTCGGCATTCCTACTACAACAGCGTCTACGTCCTCTGCGCTTATATATGAACTTATGAAATCACGGAGCTGCTGGGTTGGTATTGTTTCTAAGGGACTCGCAATGATTTGCATGGGATCTGACACGGCAATCCCTGTACGTTTTGTGCCATAATCAATGGCCAGTATTCTACCCATCTAGTTTAGACTTGACGTGTTGGCGAATCGATTACGAACTTTCTGTTCCAGCTTAAAAGCTTTAGGAAAAAGAATTTCGTTTTCTATTCTGGCATGGTGAATTAATTCATGATCCAGCTGGTTGAGCTCTTTGAGGATAACAATCAGGTGTACGCTGTTGATTCCTTCCAATGAGTAGTCTTGCGTTATCATTCGAATCCCCATCATTGAATTTTCTGCATCATCATGATCTTGACTAAAAGCAACAACACTGTTTTGTTCTAGCATTAAGTATGCTTCTGAAGGACTTAGTTTTCCATTGAAAGCTTTACACATCTTCATAACGTACGCAAAAAAAGTATCTTCTTCTTCATAAATATGTTCAACAAATTCCTCCACGAACATTGGAAAAATCAATTTAAGATCTTTAACACATTGTGTTGCAGACTCGTCAACTGAGTTAAAGTCTTGCAGTAACCTTGAGATATAGGTTAGATTTTTCTTAACAAAAATGTAATGTGCGTGCTTCAGGTATTCAACAATGAGGTCAATGGGGTAGTTATCTAACTTCAGTTTACTCTTCGGATCGTTTTCCTTCAAGCTATCAAAATGACGAAGGACTTTAGAAACTTTCAAACCCTTGGAAGCACATAAATCTTCAAGCGTAAGTTCTGAGTAATCGTAGAACTTCACACCAAAGTGGTCTAACACCTTAGCGAAGACAAAATCTTCGTTTACCAAATGATAAATTTTTTTCTTCGTCAATTTTATAATAAACTTATGCACACAAAGATAAAAAATACCTAAAGGCTTTGAAACCAATTCTATGTTTCAGAATTTTAAACTTTAGTATACCAGAGAGCGTTGATTGAAAGATAATAGCTGTGAGAAAGCTTAAATGAAACTAGAAATTTTATTGAAAAAGCTTCCAGTTTTTTGTTCCCGCATCTTTTTTCATTGACATATATATCCGTTATGTCAAAAACTAGTAATGCTATACAATGGATAATCCCAAAAATATTAAGTCAGTGGTAAAGTTACCCATTTTCCTTTCCGTCGCCGTTTCCTTAGGCATTCTTATCGGAGCAAACGTTGTAGACGGCAGTCTAGAACGCAAGTCTCAATCCGGTGCTGCTCGTTTTCGAGAAATCATCAACTTAATTGATAGAAACTATGTTGACCAAGTAAACACCGATAGTCTAGTAGATATCGCAGTAACAGAAATGCTAAAGGCGCTTGATCCGCATACGGCATACATCCCCGTGAAGGATATTGAAATTACAAGATCTGAACTCCAAGGGAACTTTGAAGGAATTGGTATTGAATTCAATATTATAAAGGACACTATCTGTGTTGTAACTCCTCTAAGCGGTGGCCCTTCAGAACGTATTGGTTTGCTTTCCGGTGACAAAATTGTAAAAGTCGATACTGAACTTGTTGCCGGTATTGGGATCAACAACCGGGGGGTACTTGACAAATTACGTGGTGCCAAGGGCTCCAAAGTACTGGTCTCAGTGAAAAGACGGGGTGAGTTAGGTTTATTAGATTTTGAAATAGAACGCGACAAAATCCCACAATTCTCACTCGACGTAGCTATGATGATCGGCCCGAGTACTGGATACATAAAAATCAATCGATTCTCCATCAATACAGACGACGAATTCTTTGCGGCCATCAAGTTGCTTAAAAAACAAGGCATGAACGAATTAGTACTTGATCTTACAAGTAATCCAGGAGGGTACTTGGACGTAGCGGTGAATATGGCAGATGAGTTGCTATCGAAAGATCAAATGATCGTTTTCACAAAAGGAAATTCTTTGGGCACAAGTACCGAGTACAAAGCACGAAAAAAAGGGCAATTTGAGCACGGAAAACTAATCATTATGATCGATGAAGGAAGCGCTTCGGCATCTGAGATCCTTGCTGGTGCTGTTCAAGATAATGATCGTGGCATAATTGTCGGGAGGAGATCTTTCGGTAAGGGATTGGTCCAAAGCCAAGAAATGCTATCAGACGGGTCTGAGTTACGACTTACTATATCTAGGTATTATACACCAAGTGGCAGATGTATTCAAAAGCCCTACATCAACCAGAAATCGCACTACGAAGATGACTATGCCAATCGATTTGATAGAGGGGAGCTCTTCATCAAGGATAGTATAAAGATTGACACCTCATTGATGTATAAAACTTCTAGTGGACGCAAAGTTTATGGCGGTGGTGGAATCAACCCCGATATATTCGTTCCACTGGACACCAACTCATTGGTAAACCGTCTTTATCGAACGAATACCTTTAATGAATACTCACTTATCTTTAACCAAAGAAACAAGGAGGAATTAAAAAAAATAACCTTAGAAGAGTTTAAAACAGACTATCAACTAACACCAGATGACCTAAACGAATTCGTTGTACTCGCCAAGGAAAATGGTGTTTCTATTACGGTAAATGTATTAAAAGATAATATCAAAGCAGAAGCAGTCTTAAAGGCTCAAATAGCTCGTGGTATCTGGGGGGATGAGGGGTTCTATGCCGTATTTAATGAGGTAGACCCTATTTTTATCGCGGCACGTAAGACCATGAGAAAGTCTGATTTCTGACCATTCCACTATTGACTCAAAGAGTCACTTATTTCACAAATTCCCAGATCTCCTTACTCGTTAATGGTTTTTGATCGGTGATAGTCGTGTCGGTAGCTAATTCAATAGACTTTACTTTATAATCATCGTGAAATTTAGACTCACTAATTCGAACTATTGGCAACCCTCTAGATCTCAAAAAAAATGCAACTGCCTTAATATCCTCTTCACTAGCGCTATCGCCATAATAAATTATATTTGACATACTATTTTGATATTTCTTCTTTGACGGTCGTATGTGAATATAAAAGCCTAATGAATCTAATGAAAGCACTTTTCCGCTGTCCAAAGGCTTTTCATAGTAACGGATGATTAGATCCGACCTATACCGCTTTCCTTTTCTAGCCTGAACACGTGAAATAGAGTCTCGATACGCTGACAGAAATTTATCGAAGCCTGTGTCCGCACTATCCTTTTGATATCCATTTAGTAATAAGGAATCCTTGCTAAACATCTCGTGATATGGATCCGTAGATTCTCCGCCTAATTGAAAATATTCTTCGTAGAACGTATTCGATTTCAGTTCATGCGATTGCAATAAGTAAAGAATTATCGTTGTCGCAAAGGAGATAATGACATATAGTATAACATCAGTGTATTTGGTTTTCATTTTATCTATGGGTTCTTAGACTGGAACTATCATAATATTAATAATTGTAAGCCTCACCATTTGGCACGTTAATTGCTTACTTATATAATCGAAATATATATGTTGAATGTTGCAGAAAGTAAAAAAATGAAGGCATGTAGTCTTCGGTAAGTGAAAAATATAACTTTAATTTGTGCGAACTGTAAAATTTCCAGTTTCACCAACAAGCTAAGAAATATATTCACCTATAATCGTATTTTCTGCAGTTAAAACTTATCTTCAAACCATAAAATTAATAATATGAGAAAATTGTTCGCCTTGGTATTTGCTCTGTCGTTCGCAACCGTAACGTTAGCGCAAGATAATACCTATACTGATCCGAGAGACAATCAGACTTATAAGACCATCGAAGTGGTAATCAAACTAGAGGCTGGTATCAACATCAAAAGAACTTGGATGGCTCAAAACCTGAATTATAAGTCTGCAAATTCTTATTGCTACAAAGGTGAGCCTGCATATTGTGAAGTTTTTGGGCGTCTTTACACTTGGGATGACGCTTTATCGGTTTGTCCTGAGGGATGGCACTTATCCACTCAAAAAGAATGGAAAGAAGTTTATAACTCTCACGGTGGTCGATTAACTGCTGCTCCAGCTCTACTTAAAGGTGGTGATGCCGGTTTAAACCTGGTCTTAGGAGGCTTTGGTGACCCAGGAGAAGTTTATACCGATGTAGGGATAAACGGCAACTACTGGGACGCAGAAGGAGGTTCTTCTAGAACTGCTGGTTTAATTACAGTTTATGAAAATGTAGAGGAAATTTTCCACGTTCAGATAGGCAACGGGCATAGAAACAGCGTTCGATGCGTGAAAAATTATTGATTGCGATAATTTATTGAGGATAATAGAAAGAGGTCGATCTATTTGGTCGACCTTCTTATTTTCTCTGCTTAGTCAAGAGGAGATTCGCCCCCTCCCAAGGATTATCATTTAAATCATTATCTCAAATACCCTTCCAGGTAGCTCTTTAGAGCAAGCTGCCCTTCTCTGTTCAAGTAAATACCGTCTAAAGTATAAGACGTTTCTAACTCCCCTTCTTCATTCACTAATTCATAAAAGGCATTGCAGAACGAGATGTTCTTGGAATTATTGGCTTTTGATAGCCCTGCATTAATATGCAACAAAACATTGTTGTCCTGAAATTTTCTTTGCATCACCGGACTAACAGGAGTCAACCCAACCAAGACCACATTAGTTTCAGGCATTTTAGTTTCGATAACCCTCATCAAATTAGTTGTTTTAGAAACTATAGAATCTGGGTGTTCAGAAGCTAATAGGTCCTCCACTAGCGTAAAAAAAACAACTTGTTTAGCTCGCTTTGGCAAAATCTTGTTTATATTAAGAGTTAACTCATCGATTCCCGTGTTTCTAAACCCTAACGTAAGAATATTACTATTTTCATAAACTCTTTTAGCATCTAGATTTCCTAATAACTTACCTCCAATAAATATAATAGAATTATCATCGCTTTTAGGAGTTGCAAATCCCTTGACCTCTTTTAGCTGAGAAAAGCTGGGCATTGTTATAATAAGCGATAAAACACAAAACAGCATTTTCATATTCATAGATTTTTTTGTACAAAGTTAGTCATCATATGATAAAGGTGTTTACGATTGGCCTTCCCCCCTATTCCATGAGCCCTATCCGGGTAGAAAAAACTTTGAAATTGCTTACCTGCTTTGATCAATTCTTGTTGTAAGGCAATAGCATGTTGGACATGTACGTTGTCATCACCAGTACCATGAATCAACAGATACTCTCCTTTCAGCTCTGCAGCATTTCCTAGGGGTGAATAACTATCGTACCCTTCTGGGTTATCATTTGGTTTTTGCAAGAATCGTTCCGTGTAAATCGTATCATAGAACCTCCAACTCGTAACTGGAGCTACAGCAATAGCCATTTTGAACAACCCTTGTCCTTTCATAAGCGCTAAGGAAGACATATATCCGCCATAGCTCCACCCCCATATACCGATCCTTGACTTATCAACGAAAGGTTGGTTCCCAAGGAATTTTGCCGTAGATATTAAGTCTTGAATCTCTAACTTACCGAGATTCTTATAGGTACACTTCTTAAATTTCTCGCCACGACCACTCATTCCACGAGTGTCGACCACCGCAACAATATATCCTTGTTGCGCGAGCATTTGATGCCAATAAAAATGCCTTCCGCCCCATGAATTACGTACTACCTGCACACCAGGACCGGAATATTGATATACCAAAACAGGATATTGCTTCGTGCTATCAAAATTGGTTGGAGGAATCAAATAGCCATGCAGTTCAAAATTGCTTCTACCTTTGAAAGTAAAGTACCGCTTTGGGTTAACCCCATACTCTTCATGCTTTAGTGTCAACTCAGAGTTCTCCTTAAGGTTTTTAACGACTGTCCCCTTCTTATTATCTACTAAATCTATTTTGTACGGTTGTTCCTGGCTGTGGTTATATAGGATATAGTATTTACAGTCAGGACTAAAATTGGCTGAATTTATACCAACAGTCGTGCTAAGTTTTGTGCGCCCTTTTCCAAAAACATTTACTTTGTAAAGATGCCTGTTTTGGTCTGCCAGATCAGAATCTCCTTCACTTGAGGTGTAATATACTACTGGAGTCTTACCCGACTGATCCAAAGCCACAATTTCATCTGCTTCCCACTGACCATAAGTAATTTTCGCTCTTACTTGCCCATCTACAACACCATGTAGATAAAAATGCTTGAAGCCATCTCGTTCACTGGAAAGGATAAAGTGTTCGCCATCATTTAAATAAATCAGTTCCGAACAATAGTTGATATCAATATACTTATTGCTTCTATCGGTGAAAATAACCTCCGAATAACCATCCTCAATATCGCAATGCATTATATCCAATGAATTTTGAAGCCTATTTAGTCTTTGGACCGCCAGCATATTTGGATCTTGAGTCCACGTAATCTTGGGCACATAAATATCAGCATCCTTGCCCAAATCCATTTTTTGCTTAGTATTCTCTTCCAAATCATAAACGTAGATATCAACTACTGAATTTTCCTCACCCGCTTTCGGGTATTTGAAGCGATAGTCACTAGGATAGAGTTTGGGCGCATTCCATACTTGCATATTATACTCTTTTACCTTACTCTCATCAAACCGGTAAAAGGCTATTTTCCTATTATCTGGAGACCAAAAAAACGCCTTCGTTAAATAGAGCTCTTCTTCATATACCCAATCCGTGCTTCCATTAATCACTTTATTTTTAACCCCATCACTCGTAACACGAGTTTCCGTCATGTTCACCAATTTGGTAAAGTACAAATCGTTGTCTCTGACAAAGGCAATCATTTTGCCGTCGGGAGAAAATGTAGCATAGGAAATGGGATCCTCGGACAACTTTCTTGGCAGTTCCTCCTTCAAATTATGGACATAGTAAATGGCCGTATAAGATCTACGATATATTCTTTTGATCCCTGTAGCTATAAGTAGTTGCTTCTCGTCGGCACTAAATGAATATTCTTCTATCGCCAAGTCAAATTTATTTCCATCATAAAGAGTATCAACCGCCTGGCCATTCATAACTTGATATTTCACAATCATGTTGTCTTCCAAGGCCGTGTAGTATTGCCCATTTTTCATCCATCGCAATTCATATAAATAATTAGGATAAAATGTCCCATTCAGAAAATCATCAATATTAATTTTCTTAAATTCCTGTGCGATTGTGCTATTGATCAGCACCAGAAGGAACGAAAACAACGTCAAGATTGTATTCTTCATGTGTGGATAGTTTGATTAGGATCTTGAATAAGTAAATAGCGCAATATTGCACATTTGAGTATAATAACCCATTATTTAGAAATTTATTGAGGCGTATGGAACTTAATGAAATTGCTGTCTTCCAAGATCTACCTGAAAAAACCATCAAATGGTTTTTGGATAGAGCGGAAATCATTGAGCTGGACAAAGATGAATATGTCTATCAGCCAGGTGTTCCCGCTGATCATTTGGTTGTGGTATTAGAAGGACAGTTTGAGGTACTTAGAGTAAATGCCGGCGGCAAAATTCCTGTTGCAGTAGTAGATGCCGGAATCGTCACTGGTCGCTTACCCTACTCACGCATGAAGGAAGTGAGTGCCTTTGCTAGGGTAGTAAAGCCAGTAAAAATCATGAGGCTTCACAAAAAGCACTTCGCAGACCTGGGCTATGAAAGCACAGAGCTCATGCAACGGCTAGTTGGCCTCATGTCAGATCGTGTTCGTACTTCAACGCGCATGCAGCAGCAGGAAGAAAAGCTGGCTTCGTTAGGAAAACTATCAGCCGGTCTGGCTCATGAAATTAACAATCCCGCCTCAGCCATCAATAGAACAGCGACAAATATTCGTCAAGAAATTAAGAGTCTTCCGGAACTCGTGTCTAAAATGTTTCAGTTTAACCTGAAACCAGAGACCTTCGAAAACATCAACGCCATCATTTTCAACAAATGTACGTTTGGGACAACCGCATTATCGGTTTTGGAAAAGAGTGAGCTGGAAGATGAACTCATCGACTGGATGGAGGATCACGATGTAGAGGAAGCCTTTGACCTAGCTGAAGTATTTGTTAAAACTGGATTAACACCTCCTGATTTGGATGCTCTAAAGGATATAATTCCGGAAGGGGCCTTATCACCTGTCTTATTATGGATACAAAAAATGTTGGATACTGAAAAGCTATCTGTTGAGATTCACGAGGCGTCAACACGTATATCCGAATTAGTAGGAGCTATCAAGACATATTCGCACATGGATCGCTCTCCCGATTTTGAAATGACCAATTTGGTGAGTGGAGTAGAGAGTACATTGACCATGCTGAACCATAAAGTCCGCGATAAAAAAATAGAATTAGTTAAAGAGTTTGAGGAAGTTCCGACTATCAAAGCAATGCCGAGTGAACTTAATCAGGTATGGACGAATATAATTGACAACGCCATCGATGCTGCACCAGAGCAAGATGGCAAAATACTAGTAGAAGCAAAACGCAAAAAGGATACAGTAAGAATTCGTATCTCAGATAATGGACCAGGCATCCCAGAAGACATTAAATCAAAAATATTTGACCCCTTCTTCACCACCAAAGCAGTAGGAAAGGGAACTGGATTAGGCTTGGATATCGTCCAGCGCATTATCAAAACACATAACGCAGGACTTGAAGTAGATTCCGAACCAGGAAGGACTACATTTGAGGTCTGTTTTCCGATTAAATAAATTGTTTGTCAACCACACCGAACATTAAATCACGATGAGCAAGACACCCATCATATTTGCAATAGACGACGACCCACAGGTACTGAAGGCGATTGAAAGAGACCTTCGCAAAGCATACCGAAAAGAATATAAAATATTAAGCACCTCATCCGCGAAGGAGGCATTAGAAGCCATTGCGCAACTAAAGCTACAAGGCGATGACATTGCCCTTTTTTTGAGTGATCAAAAAATGCCTGAGATGGAAGGCGTTGATTTTCTGGAAAAAGCAAAAGTTCACTACCCTGAGGCGAAGCGAATATTACTTACCGCCTATTCCGATACCGATGCGGCCATAAAAGCAATTAACGATGTACAGTTAGACTATTATCTGCTCAAGCCATGGGATCCACCACAGGAAAAGCTATATCCCGTCATCAACGATCAACTTGATGAGTGGCAATCGACTTATCGACCAGACTTTCAAGGCATTCGCGTAGTTGGATACCAATATTCTTCCAAATCACACGAGTTAAAAGATTTCCTTTCAGGAAACCTAATCCCTTACCAGTGGATTGATGTAGAGAAAGACGCTAAGGCTGAAGATTTCTTAAAACTCGGGCAGGCAGCCCTAGAAGATCTTCCACTTGTTATTATGGAGGATGGGAAAGTGTTTAAGTCACCCACCAAGCAAGAAGTTGCTCAGGCGATGGGTAAAAATGCGAAAGCTACAGAAGAGGTTTACGATGTAGCCATTATTGGTGCGGGGCCTGCCGGACTTGCAGCTGCGGTCTATGGCGGATCCGAGGGACTTAAGACGGTTTTGATAGAAAAGCGAGCTCCAGGCGGACAGGCAGGCACAAGTTCTCGAATTGAAAACTACCTAGGTTTTCCAAAAGGCCTAAGCGGATCTGAACTATCGAGACGAGCGATTTCTCAAGCTACCCGTTTTGGAATTGAGTTTTTGTCACCACAGGAAGTGAACAATATTACCATTCGAGACGGCTACAAAATACTTACACTTCAAGACAACTCTGAGGTAGCAACCAAAGCACTTATCATCACCACCGGCGTAGACTATCGTAAACTAGAGGTCAAAGGTGTCGATCAGTTTTCCGGTGCTGGTATCTACTACGGTGCGGCAATGACCGAAGCAAATGCTTGCAAGGAAAAAGATATTTATGTCGTAGGAGGTGGCAACTCAGCTGGGCAAGCAGCTATGTATCTCTCTAAATTTGCTAGACATGTCTTTATTGTCATTCGTAAGACCGACCTAACCTCCTCTATGTCCCAATACCTTATTGATCAAATAGATGGAACGCAGAACATTTCTGTTTTGGGAAGAACTGTAGTTAACGAGGCCATTGGTGAAGAAAAGCTCGAGAAACTTCATCTCAAAAACTTAGATTCGGATGAAACAAAAGAAGTAGATTCTGGTGGTTTATTCATTTTTATCGGAGCGAAGCCTTACACAGATTGGCTTGATGAGGTACTAAAAAATGAACGGGGATATATAAAAACAGGACAAGATCTGGTCCGAACAGAGGGCTTTGGAAAACAATGGAAGCTGGATCGCGAGCCTTACCTATTGGAAACAAGTATTCCCGGCATATTTGCCGCTGGAGACGTTCGTTCAGGTGCCATGAATCGTGTTGCCTCTGCTGTAGGCGAGGGGTCCATGGCCATCAAGTTTGTGCATGAGTATCTTTCTGAGAATTAGTATTCTAAACCTTAAAAAGCTTCCGAATCATTTTCCTTCTGAATTTAGTTCGATAATCTTTTCGGAAGCTTGTTTCTTATAATAACCTACGTAACAAACTTTAACGAACTCATTCAGCTCTTCGATTGCTTTAGCACTATCATCTTTTGTATTAACGAATATATTATAATACTTTCTATTCCATTTACGATTTAAAGCACTCATTTTCTGAATGGCTTCTTGGGGATTATCAAGTGAAATATCTGAAAACTCCATGGCCTCGAAAACAGTTTTGACTATAGGAAAATACGCTTTATCAAAAGGCAAATTAGACTCAAAAAGTAAATCCGAATAATCCGTAAGAACACTTAGTTTAAAAAAAGCAGAGTCTGCTTCACGAACTTGATCTAAAGCTAAACTCACCCATTTCAAAGAGTTTTCATAGTCCTTTAATAACCGGTAGCAACGACTTATCATCTTAAGTGTATTTGTATACTGAACAGCGTCGTCTTCCACTTTTATGCAATCAAGTACTACCTTGAAATGATCAATAGCCAAATCATATTGTTTTCCTTCCCAATAGATTAGCCCTAACCAGCTGTTAAGTTTTCTTTGCAGGGCTTGGACAGGAATCAAACCTTGCATAGTCTTTGCCTGTTCTTTTATCTGATTGGCACGTTTCTCGTAGTCTGAAGGTGCTATATCTCGAAAAAGTTTGGTCACCACATTAGGTGACAAAAAATCATTTGGCATATATTTTTACTCTTTTAAAAAACTTAACAATTTGGCCTTTGTCACCCATCAAATAACCGGTTAATTCAAAATTTCTAAGCCAAACCTTTCTGAACAATCCAAGGTTATACTCAAATAAACAACGATTCTCTTCAAGGTCAACACTTTCCTTATGGCAACCGTCTAAATATCTTACTTCTTTAAATGGCGAAATAATATAATGGTAGTAATAGCAAACAAAGATATCGCCGTAGTTGCTAATGTAAGCTTGGCGAGACCTAACATTAACAAGACCCCAAACGCATGGTTCGTACTATACCTTTCTGCTTTCATCAAAAATTCATGTATAACAGTAGAATTATCAAGCCAGTAATAAGTAAACAGGCTAGTTACCCCGATAAAATAAATAAAGCCATACTTGACCAGTAACCTATTCCTAACCTTAGTCACAACTTGTTTTCAATAAAATCAGCATTACAGAAATGTAACGGTTGAACTCATTTCTTCAATTTAATAAACCTAACATTTAGCGATTTGTATTGCAATTTCCGAGAAATTCATCTCTATGAGGAGTTTTTAAAACATTTTGTTACAAGGCTGGCAAAATATTATTTTATTTGGTCGTGAAAAACTAAAAACACGCTATTCAAATATCATAATGGATAACAGTACTGCCCCAATTAATGAAAACTTAAACCCTTTCAACCCTTCTAATGTCAAAAATTCCATTCTTGTAGAGGCTGCCTGGGAAGTCGTCAACCAAGTAGGAGGAATATATACGGTTATCCGGTCAAAAGCTCCAACAGCAGGTGAACTTTGGGGAGAAAATTACTGTCTCCTAGGACCTTATTATTATCACAACGTCACCGCTGAGTTTGACCCAATAGAAACCAGCGATGATATTTTTGGTCAGACGGTTCAACGAATGCGGGACGAAGGATTCGAAGTGCATTATGGTCACTGGTTAGTGACAGGTAGACCTAAAGTAATCTTATTCAACTTAGGGAGCATGCACCCTAAACTCGGCGATGTCAAATATTGGTTGTGGCAAGATCATGGTATATCAATTCCTGATGATCAAATGTCCAATGATGTGGTGGCCTTTGGTGAACTGTGTAGAGTATTTCTGCATCACTTGTGCGTAGTGACAAACTACGATCAAAATATCATAGCACACTTTCATGAGTGGATGGCAGGTGCCGGAATCCCTAGGATCAGAAAGGACAATATCCCAATCACCACCGTATTTACGACGCATGCCACACTGCTAGGAAGGTACCTAGCGATGAATCATCCTGTTTTTTATGATCATTTACCCTTCCTTGATTGGTCTAAAGAAGCAAGGCATTTCAATATTGAAGGAAATGTGAGGATAGAGCGTGCTGCGGCGCATGGCTGCCATGTCTTTTCTACGGTGAGTGAAGTGACCGCTAATGAATGTAAGTACTTACTCGGAAGGGAACCGGATGTAATTCTTCCAAATGGCCTTAATATCCAGCGCTTTGAAGCGCTTCATGAGTTTCAAAACCTTCACCTAGAGAACAAGGAAATGATACATCGCTTCGTGATGTCCCATTTCTTTCAGAGCTATACGTTTGATCTGGATAAAACACTTTACTTCTTCACCTCGGGAAGGTATGAGTACCTCAATAAAGGTTATGATCTGACGCTTGAAGCACTGGCACGACTTAATTATCGTCTTAAGAAAGAAGGTTCTGATACTACAGTGGTCATGTTCTTCATTACGAAGAGGCCATACTCCTCTATCAACCCAGATGTCTTACAAAGTAGGGCACTGATGGAAGAGCTAAAGCATACTGTTGAGGCCATCAAAGAACAAATTGGAGAACGGTTATTCTATGAGGCCGCTGCCACCAATGATTACAAGTTACCTCAACTAAGTGATTTCGTAGATGACTACTGGCGACTCAGATACCGCAGAACTCTTCAATCCTGGAAGTCTGACAAACTCCCTCCTGTCATCACCCACAATATCTATGATGACGCCAAGGATGATATTCTTAACTTTTTAAGAAATTCTAATTTGGTCAACAATCAGGACGATCGGGTTAAAGTAGTGTATCATCCAGATTTCATCAACTATACCAACCCACTATTCGGGATGGAATACGGGCAGTTTGTAAGAGGTTGTCATATGGGAATATTCCCAAGCTATTATGAGCCATGGGGATATACTCCATTGGAATGTATCGCTAGCGGTATCCCAACAGTAACAAGTGACCTTGCCGGTTTTGGAGATTACGTATTGAAAAATGTAAATGAATATTTTGAAAATGGCATCTCAGTAACCAGAAGGGTCGAAAGATCCTTCGACGACTCTGCGGATGAGCTGGCCAATTTCTTATATGACTATGTTAAGCTCAGTAGAAGAGAACGAATAGACCTTCGAAACAGAACGGAAGCCTCATCTACTCAATTTGACTGGAGCCAACTATACCGACATTATGAGTCGGCCTATCAACTCGCCTTAGAGCGCAAGCCTGGTTGGGAGCCTGAAGTGACTATTGAAGGGCTATAATTAATTCAATCACAGAAAGCCATTTGGAATAGGTTATCAAATGGCTTTCTTTGTATCAAGTCATTGATGCTAGTCGATTTTGCTCCAAACCGATCGTGAATCAACCAAAATATTTATGGCCACCTCAGATACGATCGTATCAATGTTTAAGAGTTGTGAAATAATGAGTTGTCTGTTGTCATGGATCTCATAGTTAGAAGTTTGCTGTGGAGCTGACTTGGTAACATCTACGCCCTGAACTTGAAGGGCAAAAAAGCTTCCCTCACTAATTATATTGGTTTCAGTACTTCTATAACCTCCAACACCCTCGACATCTGTTATGGACTCATTCGCGAAACTTAACTGTTGGTTATTGATTAGTATATTAGAATTTAGATCATAACTTCCTGAAATATTGTAATTTGACTCATCAAATGAGAGCTTATAATTTAAATTTACACCTGTCATTTCAGTGACCGTCAAGACGTTTGAAGTATTTGTGGTAGCCTCAATATTCAAAGTATCCAATGTCCAGTCTCCGAGAAGATCTTTATTAACGCTATTTTTCGACATTTCAGTTTCTCCACTAGCCATGCTTACTTCATTATCGTCAGAACAAGACAAAAGGGTATAAGATAAAAATATCAAGAAATAAGTTTTTTTCATAAACATCAAGTTTTAGACCAGTAAGTTAATAAAACCACAGAAAAAACCCTTCGGTCTTTCATGGCTATACATCTATCTTTTTTGATCCTTGAGTAAAGCCTTGACTCTAATTAGCAACTCATTAAACTATTCGATCTAAACGATTAATACATAATACCAAGTAGACACGCTAGTACGTGTAGAAAATATCAATGTACAATTATCACCCATCGCTAGAAACGATTAACAAAAACAACAGTGTTTTATTGGAGTTTATCCTAATAATTTAATGACCGTTTTAAATCCTATGGATACAACATTCATACCGGTTATACCATTTAGGCTATATAAGGGAGTGTTAGTTTACGTCAGTGTTTTTTCTTAATTCAAGGCAAAAAAAGCAGTCCTAGCAGCGCTAGGATGAGGACGGGCAGTCGCGGACGGCCAGTCAAGGCTTTTTTAACAAAGAAGAAGGGAAAAACAGTAGTAAAATACACATCATTATAGAGTCTAAATGGGTTTAAATCCTTAAAGGGTTATAAACAACAAAAAAAGCCATTTGGATAGGTTACCAAATGGCTTTTTATCACTAAAAGCAATTAAGAAATAACTTACTTCCTGCCCCAAGTTGAATTGGAAGAAACAGAGATTTGTGTAGACACCTGGTTTATTACTGTATCTACATCTAGAAGTTGCGTTATAACCAGGTTCCCACTTCCATTAATTTCGTAATTTGCCGTTTGAGAAACACTAGACTGCGTCAGGTCGCTCCCATTCACTGAAATATTAAAAAGCCCTCCGCTACTTGTAATAGTATTATCAGTACTTGTATAATCTCCAGTAACATTCGCATTTTCAATTGACTGCTGAGTTGAAAATACTTCTACGCCATTAAGTCTAGAGCTCAGGTTCACATCATAACTGCCGTTAGCTGAAAAAGATGACTCTTCAAACATAAGGTTGTAATTATAGTTCGTACCACTAATTTGAGTTACAGTTTCAAATCCAAAGGTTGTCGAAGTTGACGTAACGCGCAAATCAGTCAGCCCCCAACTACCTATTAACCCTGTGCCAGAGGCATTTTGTCCATCTCCAGACCCGTTTGGAGAAGGATTTGTATCCTCATCATCACTTGAACATGCAGATAAAAGAATTACCGAAAATACTACCATAAAAACCTTTTTCATGTCAGATTATATTTAAGAATTTATACTGTTAATCCACAACTATAAAAAGAGTCCGTCAAGAATTGATCTAAACTCTGTCAAAACTTTTTACGTCTATTCTTTTAGACGGCTATCTTAAGAGTTTCGACAAGAGTTTTTTCAAGACATTAAGAAGCCATTATTGCTCACTATGCTCATCAAATCTTGATTTCTCGTCCTTTTCTAATTTAGGATATCGATTATTCTTCGAATTGATATCGGCCGTCTCATTGTGAACATCCAAGTGGATATGATCCACCTCCTTATTCTTGACGAAAACTTTAGTGACAAAAACTTCATTCTGTCTCCAAATTTCAGCCGGTATTTTTTCGAACTCTGAACTACCGTCTTTATAATGCCATTTTAATAATATAGGCATTACAAGTCCTCCGTCATTGATGAAGTTGACTTCATATAGGAACTTATCACGGTACTGATCGATCGTTGCCTGATCATCAATTCTATTGAGAAACTCACGATACTCTCTTTGTTCGGTAGATGTAATAACGAATGTTTGTCTCTTTATCTCTTCATCTCGTTTTTTCTTCTTTGGCTCTTGATCGCCAGTGCTATTTACTAATCTATATTCAATGACGTCCTGAATGCCAATATCTACCGGTTCGACCGAATAAAACCATCCTCTCCAAAACCAATCTAAATCTACACCAGAAGCGTCTTCCATGGTCCTGAAGAAATCCGCAGGTGAAGGATTCTTGAAGGCCCATTTTTTAGCATATGCTTTAAAGGCAAAATCAAAAAGTTCATGTCCCATAATGGTCTCACGAAGCATAACTAATCCCGCAGAAGCTTTGCCATATGCGTTATATCCAAAAGATTTTATTTGCTCGGAATTAGTCATAATAGGCCGAATCTCTTCCTGTGGCATACTCATGTAGTCTTTCATATCCTGAGGTGTACCCCAAGAGGCATCATGATCAGGATAATGTTCTACCAGCGTCATATGTTCTAAGAACGTATTCATACCTTCGTCCATCCATGTCCACTGGCGCTCATCAGAATTAACAATCATCGGAAAGAAGTTATGTCCTACTTCATGAATGATAACGGATAAAACATATCCCAGATACTTTTGGCTCATTGTACCATCTGCTTTTGGCCTTCCAAAGTTGAAACAGATCATCGGATACTCCATTCCAATAGAGGCGGTATGAACAGAGGTAGCTTGGGGATAAGGATAGTCAAAAGTAAATCTCGAATAAGTCTTTAGCGTGTTGACAACAGCGTCAGTGGAGTGCTCTTGCCAGGTGGGATTTGCTTCTTTGGGGTAAAAAGACATGGCCAGGGACACTTTATCATTCAATTGCACTCCTTCTACGTCCCATATAAACTTTCTTGAACTGGCAAAAGCAAAATCACGAACATTTTTAGCCGTAAACTTCCATGTCTTAGAACCATCAGCTTTTTCTTGCTCATTTTCCTCAGCTTCCTCAGCCGTGTATACAAAGATTCTTTTTCCCGGGTTCTGCTGAGCCTCCGCCAATTTTAAGTGCTTGTCGCCTAGCACCTGCTTAGCATTCACCAGCTCCCCAGTGGCGGCCACAATATGATCTTCTGGAGCAGTAATTTCCACTTCATAATCTCCGAAGGTAAGCGCAAACTCTCCGCGTCCTAAAAACTGCTTATTTTGCCACCCTTCGCTAACTGTATAGCTAGCCATTCTCGGGTAGAATTGTGCAATCGCAAAGATATATTCGTCCTGTTCTGGAAAGTATTCATACCCGCTGCGTTCATCCAGCTTCATTCTGTCATTAATGTTATAGGACCAGTCAATTTGAAAAGAGAATTTTTCTCCTTGGGCCAAAAGAGCAGGAAGCTCAACTCTCATCATCGTTTTATTAACAGAAAATGACAGTACATCACCATTTAACTGCCGTACATTATTTATTTTAAAACCACCATCAAAATCATAGTTTCCTGTTTTTTCCATAAGTTTTTTGGTAGACATTACGGATTCAATATGCGTTTCAGCAGTTCTATACTTATCAGAGTTCTTGTGTATTACATTCTGATCTAACTGCACCCATAGGTATTCCAATGCATTAGGTGAGTTATTATGGTAAGTAATCATCTCAGAACCGGTTATGGTTTGCTTTTTTTCATCCAGAATAACAGAAATCTTGTAATCAGCTTTCTGCTGCCAGTAGTTTTCACCTGGAGACCCTGTTGCGGTGCGGTAACTATTTGGGGTGGCTAATTCGGAGCCTAGTTGCTCAAATTTACCACTCCACATGGAGTGCCCATTTAGCGATTTTAGATTTTCTTGACTGCTATTAACGTTTTGCGAAAGCAAAATATTAACCAACATCATGAGAAATGCGAAAAGGGGTAAGCGAATACGATTTTGTTTCATGCTAAAAAAACGAGTCAATAGTTTTTGGCAAACCAGCAATTTAAACTGAAATCAACAGTTTTCAGACAGCATTTAACATTTACAATGAATAAGAAATAACTATGCTCTTTCTTTCAGCAGTTTTTCCAACTCCAGCATTTCATCTCTTAACCTGGCAGCTTCCATAAACTCTAGCTCCTTGGCAGCTTTTTCCATTTTTCTCTTCGTTTCTGCAACCAATTTTTCGAGTTTCTCTTTCGACATATATTCGACTACAGGGTCCGCCGCAATACTAGGAGTCTCTTCTTCAACATAATATTTCTTTTCTGCCTTTCGGGAGCCAGCAACACTGGTCTGCTCTATTATCTGTTCCTTGGACTTCCTCACAGTTCTTGGCGTTATACTGTGTTTCTCGTTGTACGCTTGCTGAATTGCGCGACGTCTATTGGTTTCATCTATAGACACCTGCATAGAATCTGTTACCTTATCGGCATACATAATTACCATGCCATTTTCGTTTCTCGCCGCGCGGCCTATTGTTTGTACTAATGATCTTTCATTTCTAAGAAACCCTTCTTTATCAGCATCCATGATAGCCACAAGTGAGACTTCAGGCAAATCCAGACCTTCCCTTAATAAGTTGACCCCAACCAAAACATCAAAGCTGCCAAGCCTGAGTTCTCGAAGGATTTCAACCCGTTCTAAAGTATCAACTTCGGAATGTATGTATCTACATTTTATGCCAACGTTTATAAAATATTTCGAAAGCTCTTCTGCCATACGTTTCGTCAACGTAGTAACTAGCACACGCTCATCCTTACTTATACGATCGGTTATCTCGTCGAGGAGGTCATCGATTTGATTGTGACAAGGTCTTACTTCAATAATTGGGTCCAAAAGTCCTGTAGGACGAATAAGTTGTTCAACCACAACGCCATCCGACTTTCTAAGTTCATAGTCTCCAGGTGTAGCACTCACGAAAACCACCTGGCTTAACATATCCTCAAATTCGTTGAACGTGAGTGGCCGATTATCCATGGCCGAGGGTAGTCGAAATCCATAATCTACAAGATTGACTTTTCTAGCTCTGTCGCCTCCCCACATAGCTCGGACTTGAGGAACAGTCACATGACTTTCGTCAATAACCATTAAGTAGTCATCAGGGAAGTAATCAAGCAAGCAGAAAGGTCGAGAGCCTGGGTTTCGTCTATCAAAGTATCTGGAATAATTTTCAACACCAGAACAATAACCAATTTCTCGAATCATTTCCAGGTCGAATTCAGTTCTCTCCTTCAACCTTTTTGCCTCCAAGTACTTAGTGCTTTCTTCAAAGAATTTCACCTGTTCCACGAGGTCATCTTGAATTTGATTAATAGCTCCTTGAAGGACTTCTTTTCTGGTTACAAATAAGTTTGCCGGAAATATGGTAATACCTTTTTCCGAACTGGTTTTCTTCCCAGTCCAAGGGTCGATCATCTGGATTTCCTCAATCTCATCACCCCAAAATATTATCCGATAGGCAAAATCAGCGTAGGCCGGAAAGATATCTACCGTATCACCTTTTACCCGGAATGTACCCCGTTTGAACTCTACTTCTGTTCTCCCGTAAAGAATTTCCACTAACGAGAACAAAAACTTATTCCGAGGATGCGTTTCTCCAACCGCGATGCGAATAATATTTTCTTGAAATTCATCCGGGTTTCCTATACCATAAATACAAGATACTGAAGCTACTACAATAATATCCCGGCGACCGGACATTAAAGAAGAGGTTGCACTTAGCCTTAATTTCTCAATATCCTCATTAATGCTAAGGTCCTTTTCGATGTAGAGATTTGAATTCGGAATAAAGGCTTCAGGTTGATAGTAGTCGTAATAGGAGATAAAATATTCTACCGCGTTGTTTGGAAAAAAACGCTTGAATTCACCATAGAGCTGTGCTGCTAAGGTTTTATTATGAGATAGAATAATTGTAGGGCGCTGTGTCTCCTTAATGATATTGGCCATGGTAAATGTTTTACCAGAACCGGTAACGCCAAGTAGGGTTTGAGAAGGTTCACCGTTTACGATGCCCTCGGAAAGCGCTTGTATAGCAGCTGGTTGATCACCTGTCGGCTCAAACTCAGATATTAGATCAAATTCCATAATCCAATAATAGACAGGAAACCGTTTTGGTTCAAAATTATTGATCAAAAATCAACGTCCGGCTGTAAATCAACTACTTAGAGAAGAGAAATATTTGACTGTAGGATTAGAGATTCCAGATCTCCCAAGCTTTGTCAGCTTGTAGGTGCAACATCCTTAAGCCGTTTAATGCCTTACTCCCTTGTTCGCGACCTTTTTTCATGAAAAGAGTGTCCACAGGGTTGTAAACGAGGTCATATAAAAAATGCTTTTCACTTAGGTTATCGTAGTCTAAATCGGGACAGCAATCCACATTTGGGTGCATACCCAAAGGCGTAGTATTTATGATTAGTTCATAATCAGCAAGATTACCTTCTGACCTCAACTCTTGATAACTTATTGCTTTATCACTAGATGATCGACTTATACATTTAAATGGTATTTTCAAATCTTCCAAAGCCACCTCAACGGCTTTAGAAGCTCCACCAGTCCCAAGGACCAATGCTCGCATGGTTGTCAGTTTCTCTTTCCCTATCCATTCTTCAAGGGATAGTCTGAAGCCATAATAATCAGAATTGAATCCTACTAATTTACCATCAGAGAACTTGATAACATTCACAGCACCAATTTTTTCAGCGCTTGTATCTAGTTCATCTAGGAACGGAATTACAGCTTGCTTATGTGGAATAGTGACGTTTAAACCTGATAACTTTTTATCTGTTAAAAAGTCACGGAAATCTGCAATATGCTCTATTGGTAATAGCTCATAAACATGATCTTCAATCCCTAAATCACTCCATTTATCAGCAAAATACGCCTTAGAAAAGGAATGCGATACGGGATAACCAATTATTCCAAATGTCTTCACTTCACTTGAGCTTTTCTAATAGAAATTTTTTCTAATGCCACTACCAAAATTATACCAAGGGCAAAAAATAAGATCGCTATCACGATCTGTGGGTCATTTCCCGTTTCCAAGGCGTATCGGTCAGGCAGTACATTTGTTTCAATAAAAGGAACCTGTTCTCCACTAGAATTTATGCGGTATTGATCAACTATCCTCCATGGCCAAACCTTATATAGTGATCCAAGCATAAACCCACTTAAGACCGCGATTGTCTTATCATGATACCTATCGAATAAGAAGGACACCACACGAGAAAAGGATAGTATCCCAACTACGCAACCAGAAATGAAAGTGAGGATAAGCACTACATCAAAGTCTTTCAGTGCTCCTAAGACAACGTAGTATTTACCAAGAATCAGTAAGATGAAACTACCTGAAATTCCCGGAAGGATCATAGCACAAATGGCTATTGCTCCTGAAATAAATATGAAAAAAAAATTATTGGGAGTATGGTCAAAAGGCGCAATAGACACTACTAGAAAGCCTGTGATGATCCCAACTGGCACAAAAACCAAAGTCGTAAGACTTCTATCTACAATTTTCTTTCCTACAGAAAGAGAGGAAATAAGTATTAAACCAAAAAACAATGACCAAACGGCAATAGGCTCAGTTTTAATCAAAAAATGTATCAGTCTTGATAATCCTAGTACCGAGACAGCTACTCCGGCCAAAACACATAGCAGGAACCATCCATTGGTATGCTCCCAAAGTGCTTTAATACGGAATTTTATTAGGAACCTTAAGGCCTGTCGATCAATCGAATTTATAGATTTCACTAACTCCTCATAGATCCCGGTAATAAAGGCAACTGTTCCTCCACTGACACCAGGTATCAGGTCAGCAATCCCCATGCACGCACCTTTAATCAATAAAATAAAATAGTCTCCTATTCCTCTCATTGATCAGATAGAAAATGATTGAAAGTATCTCCTCTAAGACCGAGTCTTATGGTTTCTAATGGAATGACTTCTTGAGGGGCAATATTACCAACATTAACATTAGTTCCGATTAACTTAATGAACCAGACCTGTTGCTCTTTTTGGGGCGCTTCCCAAATAATCTTGTCACCTGGAATCTTAGTTAAAATTTCCTGAACTAAACCTGAGCGTACCTCACCAGTAGATCTGAACAATCCTACATTACCGCTTTCACGCGCTTCTCCAATTACTTTCCAGGCTCCTGCATCCAACTCAGCCTGCATGAGCTGGATCCATTGATAAGGTGGAATTATTTTTTCTTCATCCTTAGATCCAACTTCAGAAAGTACGGTGACCTCCTTTGATAGCGTTCGAATAAGCTCACATTTTTTATCGTGATCTAGTTCTATAGAACCGTCAGAGACCTCTGCAAACTCAATACCGTATTTATCTAGTGTTCTTCGATAGTCATCGAACTGACCACGGACAAGAAATGCCTCGAATAACGTTCCTCCAAAATATACCGGTATACCCGCTTCTTTGTAAATAGCCAGCTTCTCAGGAAATTTTTGAGTGATGTATGACGTCGCCCAACCAAGTTTTACGATATCCACGAAATCCCCACATACGTCAATCATATCCTCAACTTCTCGTATGCTTAACCCTTTATCCATTACCATAGTAAGACCTGTGTCCCGAGGCTTGGACGTTCTTTCTGGAATATCGTTAAGTTGATAATTCATGAAATATTGTTTTTAGATAAGGAATAGAACGCTGATATTGCCCAAAGCAATTATATGTCAGTTCCTTTCATTTTTGCTGGCGCAAATTGATACAAAACTTTATACTACCACCAAACTTTGTGCTATTTTTTTCTGAATTTCCGAATAACTCGAAATAAAGCTTTTTGCGTTTCCATCTTAGGAAAAAAATCAAACAGTACTTTATGATTATCAAAGTCTAGCGTGAGGCCATTTTCAAGAAAGCTAAATGCATTCTTGTAATCTCCATGATATATTAAATAAACCACCATCCTATAATGGACATCTGAAACCTCAGGAGCTTCCTCTATAGCAGTCTGAAGGGTTTCAATAGCCCTCTTGTAATCTCCTTGTTCAAAATAAATAAATGACCAATCTAGCCAAATCACCCAGTTAGAAGGGTCTATAGACGCCACTTCCGCATAAGCGTCAAGCGCCTTCCTTACATTACCTACTTTGTATTCGGTTTCCGCGTAGGTAAGAAAATAATTAGTATTTCTTCTATTAATTTTTATTGCTTTCT
>CAYMST010000018.1:25783-30843 GCA_964393115.1 uncultured Roseivirgaceae bacterium
AGTAAGTTGCCTCATACCAATTTTCATTTGTTGAAAGACAGGCCCCGAGGTTGTACAATGCCTCATCATAAAGACTATCTATCTTAATCGCTTTTTGATAATAGCAAATAGCATCTTCTATATTATTCTGTCGTTCATAAGCGATTCCTATGGAACAATATGTTTCCGCAGAAGGCCCTTCGATAACTACTGTTTGCTGAAAGGCAGCTAAAGCATTCTCGAATTCCCCAAGAGATAGCAATGCATTCCCCATATTGAAATAAGCGCTGCTAAATTTATCGTCAATAACAACGGCATAATCATAAGCTTTGACGGCTTTCTCAAACTCCTCAAGCTTATTATAGGCGATTCCTAAGTTATACCAAGCCTGAGCCGAATATGGATCGGCGTCTATGAACTTTTCATAATAACCAATACTTGATTCCAACTCTCCCAGCATATCCAAACAATATGCAAGCTCGTATATCGCATTTTCATTATTCTGATCCTCTTCCAATGATTTCTTGTAGTAAGGAATGGCGGCTTCAAACTGGGCATGGGTCTGATAAGCAAATCCCATATTGAATAGCACCTCACCTTTGTCTTCAGCGAACGTTAAAGCTTTACGAAAATATTCCATAGCTTCCTCTAGGTGATCATCAAGGGCTAACACCTTACCCATCATAGTAAGAATGTCAGAATCAGTTGGAGAAAGTTTTAACAGGTTTTCAAGCAACTGGTATGATGAAGCTAAATCCCCTTTGAGCAAAAACAAATTAGATTCCAATACTTTGAGTTCAATGGAATAGGGATGCTGGTTTAACGATGTCTCTATCGCAAATTGAGCTTTGTCCAGTTTTTCATTATCCAGATAGTAACGAATGATTTCTTCAAACTCCTCAACATCATAGAAGCGCAAGTCCGCATTTTTAGCTCTTTTTTCAAAAGACCTAACAAGGTTTAGCAGTGCTTCTTCGTGATTTTTGAAATCCTCTGACATGTACTAAAGATAGATAAAGGTTTTACTTCAAGAAACTGTTATTGAGGAATAAACCAAAAAAATATGGTTTTTGCAACTCAAACGGCATTTTTATCCAAGAAATACAATTCGGACCAAATTATTTTTCCTCATAATATCCATAGCCATAACCATAACCATAGCCATATGGGTTCCCATAAGTCGTACTTTTACCCACAGCATTTAGTATGACTGACATATTAGTAAACTTATTGACGTCTCTAAGGTTATGAAGTGACTTAACAAAGTTTCTTTTTGAGTAGTTAGCCTTAAATACGTATATCGAAAAGTCAGATTTCTTCATAGCCAGAATACCATCGGTTACCAATCCCACAGGTGGTGTGTCCAAAATGATTATATCAAACCTTTCCTTGAGATCCTCAACAAACTCATGAAAAGAGGGGCTAAGTATTAGCTCAGCGGGGTTTGGTGGTTTTAAACCAGCTGGTATGTAGTATAAATTTTCTTGTTCTGTAGCATGTATATTTTCCTCAAGGCCCGTTTGACCAATCAAAATCGTGCTAACACCGGATTCAGAATTATCATCGCTAAAGGCTAAATGCACTTTTGGCTTTCGCATGTCTAAATCAACAATCACAACCTTTTTGTGTGACATAGCAAGCATCGCACCAAGATTTACCGCCACAAAAGTCTTCCCTTCACCACTAATTGTAGAAGTTATGGATATGATCTGATTCTCCTTTGCTCCGCTTATGAACTGCATGCTGGTGCGAATTGAACGCATAGCCTCGCTAATAGCAGATTTAGGATTGCCATTAACTACTAGTTTAGTAAGTGGCAGTTTTTCTTTTCTATAGAATGGTATACTCCCTAAAATCGGAACTGAAGTCAACAACTCCATTTCCTTCTGACTTAATATTTGGTTATTAATTAGATATTTAGCGGTTATAAAGAGAAGAGATAAAACTAACGAGACCAATAGTGCTACTATATAAATCAAGTCTTTATTCGGCTTCAAAGGCGAAAAAGGGAGTGAAGGAGGAGATAAGACCGTATAGTTCGTTACAGTACCAGCTTTTGTAATTTCCATCTCTGCCCGAGTTTTGATAAGGGAGAAGTAAAATTCTACCTCTAGATTATAAAATCTTCTTTTCTTATTGTAGCTATTTTTCATAGCCGGAAGCCTAAACAATTCAGCCTCAAATATTTTTCGGTTTTTATTAAGTTCGCCAAGTGTTTCTTTTTGAACCTTAAGATATTCTTCTATGAGCCAAATTAAGGATTCTCGACTTTCTTTAAGCTCTTCTTGAATCAAACTAGAGGCAGTGCTTTTGTTACTATAAGACCGAGAGATTGATTTTGTTTTTTCGTATTGTGACAAGTAGTCAGTAACTGAGGATTTTAAGATATCAGGTAAATATTCATTGGTGAACGGATTGAAGGTTATATCCTTTTCTTTTCGAACATGGTCTAAAAATACTCCAAGCTTAATAATATTATTTTTTAAAAAATAACGCTGTGTATCTAGTTGATTAAGTCGTTGTAAAGACTCACCTAATTCGCTGTTCAAATCCAAAGTTCTGTGTTGAACAACAAAGTTTTCAAAGTATGTCTCATAATTATCAATTTTCTTTTCCGTAATTTTTAATTGACTTTCTAGAAATAATAATTTTTGTTCAAGAGCTTGATTTTTTGCTGCAATAGAATACTTAAGGTATATGGTATCAACCGCAGCTATAAAGTCCCTTGCTTTATGTTTATTTCTATCAACCATTGATATTCTTATTGTTCTAGCGCTAGGGTTTTCTACATTAACCTTTAAATTATTCTTAAGTAACTTTATAACCTTTGATTTTGAATTGATTCTGAAATAGAAAAATAAGTGTTTGTAATCATCACTGTAAGCACCATTTTGAAAAACCTGTAACTTAATACCATTATAGTGAATCGGCTGGTTGTAAAACCCTACTACCTTTTCTTGATCTGAATTCAATTTGCTTAGCTCATACTTAAACTCATCGATCAATCGAATTCTAATACTCTGACTCGCTAAAGTTGATTTATCTGAAAGTACTTCTACTAAAAATGGAGAGTGGTCATATCGTTCTTCTTCAAGGATACTCCCTTTTAAATAGTATGATATTTCATAATTTAAAACATCAGCCACCTTACCTAGGAACACGTCAGATTTCAATATCTCTAACTGACCAGACATTCCAGAAGAAGGATCTGAAGGCAGGCTGGACCCAATTCCCAAAATGCTCGCTTCACTCTTTTCATCTAATTTTATTAATGAGCTGCTTTCAAATACTGATGGAGTATAACGTATATACATGTATGCTATACCAGTGGCAACACAAAATATAATGACCACCCAAGGCAAGCTTTTGCGAATCGCAACCATGGCCTTATTCGGGTCAAAGTAGTTGTCTAACTTGACAGCGTCGTTGTTTTGATCAAATTCTATTGCCACCTTATGCTTATGGTATTAATTATTCAAACTGTTGATAAAAAATATGAAGGTAAGTGTGTTGGTAACAAACGTCATATATGTATTAATATCACCCAAAGACTGAAACCATGCCCTTCTCCAGGGATCAATATATATAACATCTCCCGAATGAATTGGGATGACAGATTGTTTCATACCCGAGATAGTAGACAGGTCAATTTCATAGACCTCGGGATTTGTATAATTCCCCCTTATGACCTTAATATTTTGCGACTTAGCATTTCTGTTTACTCCTCCATTCAATGCCAACACTTCTAATAAAGACATTCCTTCATTCGGCAATGGAATTACAGTTCCGGTCGCTCCTCCTAGTAAAATAACCCGCTTGTTGAGATAATTAATGACTGCAAATGACTCTTTATAATAATCATTATACATCTCACCAAGAATATCCTGTGCTTCTTGAAGGGTATAGCCTACTAATTTCACATCTCCCAATAAGGGAAACCGCACCGTGCTGTCTACCCTCACTAAGTAATCTACTTGTCTTCTTTGATTCAGACCTTGATTGTTCTGATTTGTGCCACCACCGAGTTGCCGAGCAAATTCGAAGTTGGGATCTATGATTAGCTCGCCTTTATTCGTGTATAGGTCTAGAGAGAGGAGGTCATTAATTTGTATTCGGTAATTTGATAAGCTAACATCCACAGCTGATTGTAGATTATTCTCGTCGAATAGCTCATCATATTTGAACATTACATCTTGATTATACCCTCCACAAGAGGCCAACAGCGTAATGAGTAATAACTTAATGAGAACAGATCTGAACAAATGCAAAATTGATTATTTTGAAACTCAAAGCTAAAACGAAATATTTCATAAACTTCTTCTTTATTCTGAAAACTCGATTGAAATCATATTTACAGAAGCATCTTAGAGGTGTAGGCGCTTATAATATTCCTTTCGTCGTATATATCCTCTACGCGCTTACGCGCAAAATCCCCAAATGCGGTTAGTTGATCCTTGTCACATTTGGAAATGTGCTCCATTGCCAAAGAGAGACTTTTCCAGTCTTTTTCTTTGCATAAAAAGCCATTTTTACCGTTCAAAACAACGCTATTACAGCCCGGGACATCCGTTGCAATCATCGGCCTCCCTATACAACTTGCTTCCAACAAAGTTCTGGGTGTTCCTTCACGGTATGAGGGTAAAACAACGACATGGCAATCTGCAATATGGGGTGTTACATCGTCCGTATAACCAAGGTAATTTATTGATCCGTCGTTTACATATTCATCTAGCTGCACTTTGCTTACGCCTCTTTTATGCGATTCATCAAGCTTACCTAAAAGTTGACATTCGAAATTCGGATACCTCTTCTTCATTTCTCGCGCAGCCTGTAAAAACTCCAAAACGCCTTTATCAATTAATAACCTGGAAATCATTAGAAACCGAAATCCCTTTGTGGTTTTTGGCAACTCCAACTTCCTAAACTTATCCGTATCGATTCCTGATCCAGGAATAACACTTGTTTTGCCAATAGGCAACGAGACTAACTCTAAAAATAACTTCTGGTCGTATTGGTTTTGAAAGAAAACGTGCCAGACTCTCCTAAATGACAAACTATAGAGTAGAACAGCTAATCTTTTG
>CAYMST010000019.1:0-30340 GCA_964393115.1 uncultured Roseivirgaceae bacterium
GGACCTTGTTTACACATTACAATAAACGTCAAACAAGGTCATATAAATCAAGCTGCTGCTCTTAACCTTTTCTGATTTTTTTGATTGTCTTTAACTTTTCCTGGCGACGGAATTCCTTTTTCTAAATAATGTTTAAAATCTTCTAGTGCCTCTCCAAGCCCTTTATTAAGGTTAACACGCATCATTGAACCCATCAATATGCCTAATATTCCCTGTGTTTCACCTACAAAATGCATAGATACCAATGTTCTGTCCTCCGATACTTTTTCTAAGTACCAATTGTTGATACCCTGTTTGATAAAACCTGGGAAACCCTCTATCACTTCGTAGGAAAGCTGCTGGTTGGGTTTAAAAACTCTAATTTCTTCTCTGATTTGACCAAATGAGGTATCACAAGAACGGTTGTTACAAGCAGCGCCCTCTAGTTTAGGAACTCCCTCGCCTTGTGAGTGATACAACCCCCTCGCCCATTTATATGCCTCCGTGTATTGGTTTCCTAATACTTCCCAAACCGCTGATAAGGATCGGTTTACGATAATATCCTTTTTTACTTCCATGATTTAATGCTTTTTTGATTTTTAGAGATCTGATGAATTACTTTTTAATGGTTTAGATAAGGCCTTTGAAACATCTCGAAGGCCCTTGTTGAGTGGACTAGTAGAAGAATTGTTCACTCACAATTTTGCTGTCTTCTACCTTGTAGAGAATCATCTCCGATAGCTGCATTCGATTGCCATCCTTTAGAGTTGCATCAAAGCTCATTCCGAGCGAAATATGATTTCCAGAGACTACAGCTTCAGTTACGTTTTTAGAATGAAGCTCCTTGATATTACCACCGAACATATTCGCTTTCTCCTTCACCTCTGTAATCCCTTTCGCATGTGGCATAGGTCCGAACTGAGGCTCTATCGATTCAATATCTTCTGAGAACAGCTCATTGTGAATTAAGGGTAGATCGGTTTGCTGAATCGCCTTACGAAGTTTTTCTGCTAATTCTTGTGTTGTCATTTTACTGTCATTATTGATTTAAAATCTATCATTTAGACAGCAAGTAGCAGGTGGTGTGAAAGCTTTGCTAGATATTTATTTTATAAAATGTCTCTTTAATAGTTGATATAGAATCTAGCAATACGCTGTTCAGAACAACTCTTTTGCGTAATTATCATATGGACTCCATACAGTTAGGGCCTGCTGAAAAAGTTGGGAGTGCTGCAAATACAATCAACTGAAGCGCAGATGTATGCTTATACCTCAAGCAGAATTGGATCCCCTACGAGATTGAACAGTAGTTGCAGTGCTCTCGGCTAGCCCTGAAAATATCAATTTTGATATTTTCAGGGCGCAAGGATATTGGTGTGTTACACTAAAAAACCTCGCGCATTGCTAAGAAATCCATTGATGAAATCCTGCTATTTCAACCCATTAACGGTTTTTGGCAGTTTTTAGCAAGCCCAAGTTAGTTGAGTTTAAGCTTAGACTTCCAGTTGGCATCTTCAATTACTGAAGAGATGAAGCTCTTCTTATCAAAATCAGTTTTGAAAGTCATATCTAGATATAACTCGGCGTACTTCTTATCAATGTCGTCAAACATAAAGTCCGCGTCTTCTCTTATTTGGCTTTTAAAGCGGTCAAACTCTTTTCGGTTAAATAGGAGATGCTTGACATCTATCACCTGGTTTTCGACGGCTACCTTAACCTTTTTGTGACACCTGCACGGGTTGTTTTTGTTGATCAGGCCGCACTTGTCGTTCATGAAGTTGTAGAGGTCCTTACGTGCCTTACGCAGCTTGGCTCTAAAGTTGTCTTTGCTAATTTGAAGGATATCTGAGCCGATGGTATGATCTCCACCCAGCATTTCGCCAATGATGTAGACAAGTCGCTGCTCGCGGTTTAGGCATAAAAGCATGCCAGACATGCAGCTTAAGTTCATCTCTCGGATAAGTGCTTTAGATTCTTGCTGCTCCATTTCGGACATATCATGATCAGGTATAGTATCGAGGGCATGGGACATCTCTTCAAAACTGGAGAGGAACTGCTCATTTCCTCTTTTATGTTGATCATTCAGAAAATGATTTACCACAATACGATAAGCCCAAGTTCTGAATGTGCTCTTATGATTAAATTTACTGAGGTTAGTAATGATTTTGATCATTGCTTCTTGAGCGAGATCTGCAGCATCAACTGGGTTTTGCACCATCTTCCAAGCGATATTGTAGATATAAGGCTGATGCTTGCGCAATAGGTCGTCGACTGCCTTTTTATCGCCTTCTAGAGTTTTTTGAATCAACTCATAATCGGTGGTATCTGCGGTATAGCTAGTGGAAAAAGGATTCATCATAACATGTTTTTTTTAACCTATTTGCTTAGACAGCAAAAGACAGCAGGTGTGAATACTTCATGTATCATTTCTTAAATGTTTTTAAGGCTCTTTGAGATGAATGATGAGCTGATGCTCTCCCTTTAAATCAGTAGGCACGATGGTTACACTTTGCCCATCCAGTTCCATACCATCATATATACCCCAACCGCTCACTAGAATAGTCAGATCAGCATTGCGGTAACTAAAACTTTCAATGGTAAGGTTGCTGAGGGCTTCGGGAACACAAGCATTTGGAAAAGTAATTCCAGACGCGTCATACTCCATGCCCAATATTCCGAAGTGTATCATGGAAATAAATGCAGAAGCATGCCATAGCTGACCGGGGTATCGCCATGCTTTTCCTGTGTTCCAGTCGATACACTCATAAAATGTTTTATGAATAGCAGCCGACCGTACCACAGATGCTAGAAGTTCGAGAACACGGTCAATTTTTTTCTCTTTAGCCAATGCCGCCATGATACCTACTTCTGTAAAAGGCCATACCTGCTGACCGTGTAGCCCATTATCGCCGGGAACATTTAAATAATTAAGATCGCAAAAACCGTATGGACTGTATGCAATATCCGATTTTTTGAGCACAGAAAGACGCTGCTTGTTGCTAGCGATTCCTAGCTGTGGCCAGATAGCGAGTGATACACCGAGATTTTCCCAGTGATGGTTTGTATAGGATTCGGAACCCTTAGGTCCAAAAGTGAAATAGCCACTTTCTGAATTGAAATATTCTTTTCGTATTGTTTCTAGCATAACTTCCGTCCGAGTCTTCCATTGGTGTAAAGTCCTCTCGTTAGGTTCACCAATTACTTTTCCTATCTCATACATCGCATCATAGGCCATCATATAAACGATGTTGGTACTTAGCGGAAAACCGCCTGCCTCTGGTTGTTTTCGACTATCGATGAAAGAACCAGAATGGGCAAACCCTAAGTTTCTTGCTGAGTCGAATAGAATTTGGGAAACTTTTAATTTGAGACGTTCATAATTCCTTTTTAGGATAGAAGAATCGCCGGTGACTAGAAAATGGTTCCATGCCGCAATTGCTGGAAGTGCTAATCCATCTTCGCCATTATCAATTCCATGATTTGTGGTATACTCAATGGACTTTTGTGCTACTTCTGGTTCTAGGAATGAGCCCATCAGTAAACTGACATAAGCCACGTCTCGTATCCAAACGCCATATCCTTCGCCTTGACGAAATCCAGCTTGCCAAAGACCTTCTTCGCCCGTATTCCGAACGAATTCACCCGAATGACATCGATACAAAACGTCCAACGCTAAGTTATAGGTAGCATCAATGGATGGGTGATGCGTGCGCAGATAGGGATAATGGTCTCTGGGAAAAGTGGGATGCCAAGTTTTTGATGTATCAAGGACTGTAGTTTTCCCCTTGGGAACAATACGTACTGGTGAATAAATGGCATTAGAGGTTGGTATAAATGCCGGTTCAGCTAATCCTCCATAAGCCGAATCAACAACTGAATGGCTGTATATGGAATAAGCCTCAGATTCGTATATCACAGTGTCTGACTGGTCGCTTATGAACGTTTTGGTTGTCGTATTACAACCGCCGGTATGCAACAGGATAGATATCGATACGAATGCAATGATGGTCTTTGTAAAGTACATTTTGATTGGTTTTAGCGTTAGGCGATTAAAGCTCTTTGGGTTTCACTTCAGACAAGAAAATATGGACCATCAAGTCATCTCGAAATGGGGGTAAGTCCAATTCAATTTTTTTGCCTTGTAGGATTAAGGAGTCTGCTTTAACGATCTCTCCGCTAGTGGGACTTATGTAATGAATAGAGTAACCCTTACTTGGGTCTAATGGAACATCATTGACGGAAGATGCGCTGATTTTGAAATCAATATTCTCCTCACCGGTTTTTGAAGAATAGTAAGCTAATACCTCTTTTGATGAGCCTAAAATAAAATTATTCGGACTCGGAGCGTTGATGATATGACCGGATTCAGTAAGGTTAGAATAGTCTTGGATGGTTTGCCAAAAGCGCCGCAATATTTTAGAGTCGTTTTCGAATTTGTTTATGCCTCTTGGGTCATAATTGTGCGGGTATTTAGGCATGTTTGGGTTGGTCTTATTGATTTTTTTGACATATAAGTCCATTTGCTGAACTTTAAGCATCATCATTTTCCACATGTATTTACGGATATGGTTGTGCTGCTCGGGTCTCAGTAGTGTGTATTTACCGCCCTCGTTATCCCATGATTCTTGTGGGATATAGGGTTTTTTGTAGTGCTTACGCCAATTCTTTATATGCCTAGGCTGATGTGACTTCCCAAAGATTAATAGGTTGAAATAAGGTCGGTCAAAAATCCAATCAACAAAACTATCTTTTTGAGGTAACGAGTCATTTACAAACCACCATTTGTCTCCATCTATGGGGAGTCCACCGACGTCCATTCCCATAATGCATCTCCCGCTTGGGTTTACCCTTTCGAATTCCGAGCGAATATGCGTGGCCATCGTATCAATCCATTCCTTAACCTTTTCCTCTTCTCTATAGTGCTCCCCTATTTCGTGAATAAGATCGTAATAAACGTTTCCGAGATCAGCCGTTTCCTCGACAAGCTTGGAGAAGTACCTTTTTTGAGCTTGTACTAAACTGTCGCGCTTGTCCGTTACAGCGTGATAAATTTGATAATGAGCATCTTTGGATCCCTTGAGATGGTCAGTGTAAGTGTTGCAGTTGACATCGGGATTAAAAAAATGGCCGCCCCAGTCAATATTACTGCCAACAAAAGGGTATGTTTTCTTAGAAGCTGACATCTGCCAGCCGTTCCAAAGCAAGAGATGGATAATTATGCCTTTTTTCTGGAGATACGCGCATTGTGATCGAAAGCGCTTCCAATATTTAGGATTGAACCTTTCTAAGTCAAAAACCCTTGATCCGGGTGTGGTTTCAAGATATGGGAATATGTTTTCATGTACTTTGCCGCCGTTTTCTAAGGTGAAGTATTCTACTCTTTTATAGCTCAGTGGAGGATAGGTGCGAAGGTGGTTCATCCCATGATTACTAGCCCAATTTGCCCATAATTTGTAATCTAAAGCATCTCGATCTGCATAAAACATAAAGTCCGACATGCCACCAAAGGATAATAAAGGTTTGCCTGCATAAGTGAAATAAACCAAGTCCGTGCCTTGACGAGCCAGATCCAAAGACTGAGACATCACTAGAGGAGAGGTAATAATGGAGATCAAAAATAAGATTCGGTGCATGATGTATTTCTATGCTTTCCAGTTAATTGGCTTTATTGATTTGGTAGAAGTGGCTGATCAAACTTTTCGGAGATGCTGTGATAAGTACCATGCTTCTTAAACCACTCAAAAGTACAGCTTGAAAATTGTCTTTTTTTGACATTTTGTACCAAATAATTGACATCTAGTTGGCTTCTTGATACAGAGTTTGACGAGTTGCTGAAAGTATTTTTAGTGCATTTGAGTTCAAGTTTTAAATGTGAAAACATATTATTTTTACCTGTGTATCAAAAATGCTAAGTCTATACCATGAACCGACTATTTATACTTAACATATTGTGCTGGCTCCTACTAAGTCCTATTGCCGCCAGAGACGTAGGTGATACGCTGTTCGTAGCCGCTCAAAGCGGATTAAACGTGAGAGATGAGCCAGGACTAAAGGGAAATAAAATCTCTAAATTGTTTCATGGGGATACTGTAGTTGTCTCCGAGATCCCAGAAGGAACAGAATTTCAGCAAGCGATTGAAGGGTTTTCAGGAAGATGGGTTGAGGTGCATAAGGTAAACTCAGATTCTACCGGTTATGTCTTTGACTCCTTTTTGACAAGGTTTCCTTTGATGAATCCAGAGGTAGCAGCAGCTATAACTAGCAAGTATGAAAATTTAAATTGTGTATTAGATCGACTCATTGATGTTTATATTTCTACTTATTTGAACAGTGATTTCAATAAACTTATTGAGTGGAACAATGGCTCAGATGGAGAAGGGTATACAGCATTTGAAATTATTGAATTAAAGCATGGGGTTCGGAAGGTAACTGTTAGTTATTCGGAAGGAGGGTATTATGAATTAGAGTTTAATGGATCATTTCTATCTGAAATATTCTATTTATGCCAAAATATTATTTCACTAGTTGAGTCTTCAAAATTTTCTTTGATCAAAAGTCCTTTTATTACGAAGGATTATCACCAATCTAATTGTGCCATTAAACTCGGGGATGGGTGTAATGTGGGTGTAATAAGAAAAGGCTGGAGGGTTTGGGCCTTGCAAATTTATTATGATCATGAGTGTTAATTGGGTATGCTTTGAATGGAATTAAAGTAACCAATAGGATTGGCCAAAACCTCTAATAATCATAAGAGCGACACAAAAAAATTGTAATTACCATTATATATCCTGAATTTTGCATGTTTAAGCAATCTCTGAGTCGAGAATGGATCAAAAAGTATTGGATAAACTGGTACAGCTAACGGAGAAATATGAGTCTACAGGACAAGATGTCTCGTCATTTCTTGAAGGACTGTATCACACGTCGTTTCTTACCTATTGGGACTACATTAGGCTCGATACACTTCTTAGCCTGCAAAACCCGAAGACAGATTTTGAAGACGAGGAGATATTTATCACCTATCATCAAATAACAGAATTGTATTTCAAGCTCATGATCAATGAGCTTAATGCCATCGGTGAGAAGGATGTAGTGGATGAAGGGTTGTTTATCAAAAGGCTGACAAGACTGAATAGGTATGCCCGTCAGCTGTCATCTTCTATTAGTATGATGACCGAAGGAATTGATCAAGATCAGTTTCTGAAATTTAGAATGGCCCTTCTGCCATCGAGTGGTTTTCAATCTGTCCAGTTTAGGATATTGGAAATGGCATCTACTGACATGATTAACCTGGTAGGTATACAGTCTAGAGATAAGATCACCCAAGATGCCACCTCAGAAGAGCTTTATGAGCATATCTACTGGAAGTACGGAGCTACAGAATTAAAAAGTGGTGATAAGACACTTACCCTAAAGCAGTTCGAAGAGAAATATACAAAGCGGCTTTTAGAGTGCTCTAGATCGTACCAGAGACAAAATCTATACAAGGTTTTTCGTAGCTACTACAAATCAGGAGGGAATAACAAGATATTAGAACTCTTAAAAGAATTCGACTCCTTGATAAATATCCAATGGCGGCTTGCTCACTTTAAGTCTGCTATAAAACATCTCAAACAAGATCCGCAGGACTTGAATTCAACGGGTGGGACGAATTGGAAAAATTACCTTCCACCAAGATTTCAAAAAATCATCTTTTTCCCAGAGTTATGGACGGAAGAAGAGCGTGCAAACTGGGGCCGTAAGTGGCTGCTTTTGGAGGAAGACGCTTAATCCTCCATCAGTTTGATACGAGGAGGAGCACATACGCTGTTATTACTCATACTAATAACTTGGGATGCCATAGGGCAAGTAAAGGTTATTAGCTACTATGATGCAGATAGCAGTAAACTTAAGGAAGTAATGACCCTTAAGGACTCCACCTCAGGTGTGCTACACGGGCCATTTGTTGAGTATTTTGACAATGGTAAGATCAAATCTAAGGGAAGCTTTTCAGATAACTTTCAGAATGGAGATTGGGAATACTACTATGAAAACGGTAATCTCAAATCCAAAGGAAACTTACTCAATGGTGTTACCTACGGGGTCTGGCAGTTCTATTATGAAAATGGTCAGGTGAGCCGTAAGGGCAATATTTCAAATGATAAGAAACAAGATGCTTGGCAGTATTTCTATGAAAATGGAGGTAATAAAGCGCAAGGACAATACGTAAATGACCTCAAAGAGGGGATCTGGAATTTCTTTTACGAAGAAGGAAATATTAAGGCCCAGGGGTATTTTCGAAGTGATGCGGGCAAGTATAAAGAGTTTTATCCTTCGGGTCATTTGAAGAATGAAGGCGTCGTAGTCTCGGGTCAAAAGGAGGGAGCGTGGATCTACTACTACCCGAGCGGAGAGAAACAGGCGTATGGTTTGTATCAAAAAGGAGATAGGCAAGGGCTGTGGAGGTTTTATCATCAATCTGGTGCTCTCTTGTCGAATGGTCGATACCGAGATAATATGCAGACGGGAGAATGGAAATACTTCTACGAGACGGGGGAGCTAGCCTCCAAAGGAAAGAAAAACGAAGGTCGAAAAGACGGCTTCTGGGAGTTGTATTACGAGTCCGGTGAGGTCAAGGCCAAAGGAGAATATCTAGAAGGGAACGGGGATTATATAGAATATTACCCTAACGGTGCGGTAAAGTCGAAAGGAGCCATTAAAGAAGGTAAATATGATGGCGAGTGGCTCTTTTTCAAAGAAGACGGTACTCTTGATGGAAGAGGACAATTTGAGTTGGGAAGCGGAGTGTATACCACCTACTATTCGGATAGCACTGTCAAGTCAACTGGTGAAGTGAAAGATGGTAAGCGAGTGGGTACCTGGAAGCTCAATAAGCCAGACGGCACCTTGGCAGGATACAATAAAATCATTTATGAGGAGGAAGAACCGATTTTTTATACCGATTTGGGAGAAAATCCCGGAGCTACACAAAGTATTAAGCCAGAGTTTCATAGAAGGAAACGAAAAAGTAGGTATTTTATCCCTAGGCTTAACGAATACAAAGGATATATTTTGGCGACCAATCCATTAGCGCCACTTGTTGGCAACCTGCCCTTTTCACTGGAGTATTATATTCAAGAAAGACTAGGGTATGAATTCCAATATGTATTCATTAGGAGGCCGTTCTTTCTTGGTAATCAAGACATTGGGAATGGTGTTACATATCGACGAGGTGCTTCCTTAAAGCTCCGCCAGAAGTTTTATAATCTGAATAGAAAAGGAGGCATGATTTATTTTGGCCATGAAATTGGGGTGAGGACGGTTGAGACAAGGGTTAATTTATCCAATATTACAGGTGCTTTACGTTTTCCTCAGACTACATTCGAATACGGTGTTTTCATTGGTAACCGCTGGATGAAAAAACCGGATAACGCAAGTATTACAGTAGATACTTTTTTAGGATTCGGACTGGGGTATCGAATTGGTAAGTTAAATGCTGATTATAGCGATGAGCAGCGAGCTTTCTTTAGTGAAGTAAATCAAACGGCACTTACCTTGCCTTTCACCTTTGGTATAATGATCGGAAGATCAATGCCTCGGGCAAAAAAGAGCGGGCTAAATTTCTAAGGTATACTGGGTTTTCCAAGATGACTGATAAGATGGAGCAATACAAAACGCGAACGTTCAAGCTAAACCCGGAGGTGGCTTTTGATGATGACGCTTTTCATCATTTGCTCAAGTCAAAGTTTGGTGCCAACTATTTACAGCACGTTAGAGTAGTAAAAAGGTCCATTGACGCTCGTTCCAAGCAAATAAAGGTACACGTACAAGTTGCCATATTTGATGATTCTGCTCCGGAAGAGATTTCCTATAAGATTCCATCACATTCCGTTGCATCATCCCCGCCAGTAGTCATTGTAGGTGCAGGGCCCGCAGGACTTTTCGCAGCTTTAAAGGCTATTGATCTGGGTGTAAAGCCCATAATTCTAGAAAGGGGTAAAGATGTGCGGAGTCGCAGACGAGATTTAGCCGCCATCAATAAGGATCATGTTGTCAACCCCGAATCAAACTACTGTTTTGGAGAAGGTGGCGCTGGGACCTACTCGGACGGTAAGCTATATACACGATCGCATAAAAGAGGGTCGATCATTCGAATTTTGGAGATTCTGGTTGCTCATGGCGCTAAGAGCGAAATTCTGTATGATGCACATCCTCATATTGGTACCAATAAACTTCCTAAGATTATTGAGAATATGCGGGAGACGATACTGAACTGTGGTGGAGAGATTCACTTCAATACCAAAGTGGATGATTTCGCAGTCAAGAATGGTGAGCTCGTAGCTGTTGGGGCTTCACAGGTTAATTTCGAAGGTATAGGGACAATACTGGCCACGGGACATTCGGCTCGTGATATCTTTAAGCTCTTACAACAACGAAATATAGATATAGAAGCAAAACCATTTGCGTTAGGAGTAAGGATTGAACACGCCCAACAAACCATTGATAGCATTCAATATCACTCTGAGGGTGATCGTAGCGACTACTTACCTGCTGCGGCCTATTCACTGGTGCAAAAAACCAACTTCGAGCAGGTGGAAAGAGGTGTTTTTTCATTTTGTATGTGCCCCGGAGGTTTTGTGGTGCCTGCCGCGACCAGCCCCGGTGAGGTAGTGGTGAATGGTATGAGTCCTTCTAGAAGAAATTCAAAATTCGCGAATTCAGGAATGGTTGTGTCCATTGAGCCTGAAGACCTCGTCAAGCAAGGTTTCGAGGGGATTTTTAGTTGTATGGATTTTCAAACAGCCATAGAGCGAAAGAACTTTGAAATGGCTGGAAAGACGCAAGTCGCTTCGGCACAGCGAACGGTTGATTTTGTTGATAAGAAAGTGAGTCAATCGCTATTAGAGACTTCTTATCAACCAGGATTGGCTTCTGTAGATTTGCACGAATTACTCCCAAAACCAATTAGTAAGCGTCTTCAAATGGCCTTAAAGCAATTTGGAAAACGGATGAAAGGGTATTTGACTAATGAATCTCAATTGATCGGTGTAGAAAGCCGTACCTCTTCACCAATTCGCATACCACGGGACCGAGATACCTGTGAGCATGTTTCAACCAAAAGATTGTTTCCGTGTGCTGAGGGTGCAGGTTACGCTGGAGGAATTGTTTCCGCGGCGATGGATGGGGAACGATGTATGGAGAATATTGTTAAGCTGTATAAACCTGCAAAGTAGTTAACAACCCTTTTGTCTTGGTACCAATGATAAAAGCAAGGTGACTAAGGTTTCTGTTAGTTTTTTGAATTGTAAAAAAACCACGTGAGCAATGACGAAGAAGAAAACTGCCATTTTTGGGGCAACAACAAACGAAAACCGATATGCTTTCCTGGCTGCCGAGCGCTTGACCAAGTCTGGACATGACATTGTTCCGTTGGGTATACGCCAGGGCGAAGTATTTGGAGAGCGCATCCTTGACATTAGGCAAAAACCTGATTTGTCAGACGTCGATACGGTAACACTTTACTTAGGACCGCAGAACCAAACGGAGTATTACGATTACCTTTTACAGATTAAACCTAACCGTGTGATTTTCAATCCCGGGACCGAAAATCAAGAGCTAATTTCATTACTCAAACAAAATAATATCGAACCTGTGGAAGCGTGTACTTTAGTTATGTTGACCACCAACAGTTACTAAAGACCGAAACTAAGCAAATCTATTAGAATAGTACAATATTTATAGCGTAAAAATGGTTGTCCTATCTTGACAATGTACTATTTTTGTGAGGTTTGTAGAAAGTAGAAATGAGCGAGGAGAACAAGAATCAAGGCGAATATTCAGCCAGTAATATTCAGGTGTTAGAAGGTCTTGAGGCGGTGAGAAAACGACCGTCCATGTACATCGGTGATGTGGGAATCAAGGGGCTCCACCACTTGGTTTGGGAGGTAGTTGATAACTCCATTGACGAGGCGCTCGCCGGTCATTGTGAAAACATCTACGTAGAGATTCAACCTGATAACTCCATCAAAGTAAAAGATGATGGAAGGGGAATTCCGACGGACATACATCCGAAAGAGAAAAAATCCGCACTTGAGATTGTTATGACTGTCCTCCATGCGGGAGGGAAGTTTGACAAAGACACCTACAAGGTGTCTGGAGGTCTGCACGGTGTAGGGGTTTCCTGTGTAAATGCGCTTTCTAGTCATGTACAGGTGACAGTGCATCGAAATGGAGAAATTTTCCAACAAGAATATAAAAGAGGAGTTCCACAGTACGATGTTAAAGTGGTTGGAACTACGGACATCACTGGTACAGAGGTTCACTTTTTGCCCGATACGGAGATCTTCACTGCAAGTGTTTATAAATACGAAACCATTGCTTCTAGATTAAGAGAGCTATCTTATCTGAATGCGGGTATTAAAATAACTCTAAAGGATTTAAGAGAGCAAAATGAAGCCGGTGAGCCTCTGGAAGAGTTCTTCCATTCGGAAGGTGGACTAAAGGAATTCGTAGAATATTTGGATGGCTCTCGTGAAAAATTGATCCCTACTCCAGTGTATATGGAAGGTGAAAAGGGAAATATACCAGTGCAGGTAGCACTTCAGTACAATACCTCCTACACAGAGAATGTTGTTTCCTACGTAAACAACATCAATACAATAGAAGGAGGAACACACGTCTCAGGGTTTAGAAGGGCCTTGACCAGAACACTAAAATCCTATGCCGATAAATCTGGTTTACTGGAAAAAGTAAAAGTTGAGATTAGTGGTGATGACTTTCGTGAAGGGCTAACCGCTATTATCTCGGTAAAGGTTGCCGAACCACAGTTTGAGGGACAGACCAAGACTAAACTAGGTAACTCTGAAGCCATGGGAGCTGTGGATACATGCGTAAGCGAAATCCTACAGGACTACTTGGAAGAAAACCCTAAAGAGGCGAAACAGATTGTTCAGAAGGTAATCTTAGCAGCTCAAGCAAGACATGCCGCCAGAAAGGCGCGTGAAATGGTACAGCGAAAGAATGTACTTTCGTCTACCAGTCTGCCTGGGAAGTTAGCGGACTGCTCTGATAGAGATCCAGCTGTTTGTGAACTGTATCTAGTGGAGGGAGATTCAGCGGGTGGATCGGCTAAGCAAGGTCGTGATCGTAAGTTCCAGGCGATTCTACCATTGAGAGGTAAGATATTAAATGTAGAGAAAGCGCAAGAGCATAAGATCTACGATAATGATGAGATTAAAAATATCATCACTGCTTTAGGGGTTTCGTTCGGAGTTGATGGTGACGATAAAGCCTTGAATATGGAGAAGCTTCGTTATCACAAGATTGTGATTATGACGGATGCTGATATTGATGGTAGTCACATCAGGACGTTGATTTTAACCTTCTTCTTCAGATATATGCGGGAATTAATAGAGTCAGGTTATCTCTATATCGCACTTCCACCACTTTATTTGTTGAAAAAGGGAAAGCAGGAGCGTTATGCTTGGACCGAGGATGATCGAATCAGGGTAACTAAAGAGCTTGCTGGCGAAGGAAAAGAAGAGTCTGTAGGGCTTCAGCGTTACAAAGGTCTTGGAGAGATGAACCCTGAGCAGCTTTGGAGTACGACCATGGATCCCGTAGGCAGAAGCTTAAAGCAGGTGACTATTGAGTCTGCTGCCGAGGCAGATCATTTATTCTCCATGTTAATGGGAGATGAAGTAGCTCCTCGACGAGAATTCATTGAAAAGAACGCGAAATACGCCAACGTTGACGTATAAGTGATCGACATAATACTATCATTTTTTAGTAATCTAACCCAGGAAGAAATCGCCTGGGTTATTTTTTGCGCCATGGGTGCAGGCATGGCTAAGACAGGGCTTTTTGGTGTCGGGACATTTGTTGTGCCTATATTAGCAACCATACTCGGCAGCAAGTCAAGTACAGGGTTTTTACTTCCGATACTGATCATCGCTGATGTCTTTGGCGTATTGTATTATAAGAAATATGCCAAATGGGATTATCTCATCAAATTATTTCCTGCAACAGCATTAGGAGTCTTCTTTGGAATTTATGTTGGCGATTTAATCGATCCTGTTGGGTTTAAGTATTTACTGGTTTCCTTAATAGTTATTGGCTTGGGTTTAATGCTATTAAAGGAATGGAAGTCTGATTTCGTCATCCCCAATTATACTTGGTTGGCCTGGGTTGTGGGTTTTTTTGGAGGGTTTGTAACTATGATTGCTAACGCCGCAGGCCCCATAATGGCGATATATCTCATATCCATGGGACTCCCTAAAAATGTGTTTATCGGGACGGCAGCCTGGTTTTTCCTCATCGTGAACACCTTTAAAGTACCCTTTCATGTGATCTTTTGGGAGACCATTGATCTCAATTCTTTTGTGGTGAATCTTAGTTTAGCTCCAGCAATAGTACTGGGTGCATTCATTGGGGTTAAAGTAGTAAGGTTACTTCCAGAAAAGCCGTTTAGAATTTTTGCCTATATCTCCATAGCCTTAGCTACGCTAAAGATGTTGGTATGAACTGTCGAAAACTTAAATGGAATTCGTGAGATAAGTACACAAAAGAGTTGATTTCAACAGCTTTTGCTAGATTTTATATCAGCCTGTAAAATAGACTATATGTAAATGTTGCTAATAGTGTTTTCTACATTGATTGATAATGAGTTGGTCGTTTTCAACTTTATAGACCAAACGATGCTCTTGAGTAATTCTTCTTGACCACCAACCTGATAAATTTCCTTTCAAAGGTTCTGGTTTTCCAATTCCTTCAAAGGTATGTCTCAAAGTATCTCTGATAAGCTCGTTTATTTTTCTTATCATTTTTTTATCTGTTCCTTGCCAATAGGTGAAATCTTCCCACCCATTTAAAGTAAAGACTATGTTCATTCGTCAAGATCACCCAAGGTCTTAGTTACGGTTTGACCTGAGTTATACTGGTCGATTCCTTCCAGCAAACGCTGGGAGTTTTTTGGACTACTTAAAAGATGTACGGTCTCTTGCATTCCCTCAAACTCTTCTTTGCTGATGACTACCACATCTTTTCCAGACCTCTGAGTCACATAAAGAGGGTCTCTTGTGGAGATAACTTTTTCCAAAAAAGACTTTAGGTTTTGCCTAAAGTTTGAATAACTAGCAATTTCCATAAGTAAATATATCGATAAAAAAGCAAATTGTACAAATTGTTGTACAATTTGCTTTTTATGCATGGTATTAGCCCTTATTATCGATAATCATACAGTTTTCGTGCTCCAATAGTGACTCTAAGTTTTCACTGGACAGCTCAACTAAGGATTCTTTAAAGCTCTGTTTATACTCCTTGACCAACTCTTTCCGTTTCACCGCTTCGAGAAACCGTCGCATATCATCTTTACTCTCCAGGATAAGTCCTGGCACTTTTCGTGATTTCTTGGTCTCAGGATCAACAGCGACCATAGTGAAATAACATGAATTAGTATGGGTGACATCTCCTGTGCTGATATCTTCAGCTTCCACTCGAATTCCAATGACCACAGAGGAGCTACCTACGTAGTTTACTGAGGCATGCAAATGCACCAAATTACCCACTTCCACTGGTGCTAGAAAGTCAACGGCATTCATAGATGCGGTAACACAGTAGCCTCCAGCATGCTTTGCGGCACAAGCATACGCTACTTTATCCATAAGGGATAGAATAATGCCACCATGTATCTTACCTCCAAAATTAGAGTAAGATGGAATCATTAATTCCGTGATGGTGGTGCGGGAATAGTTAACTGAGCGAAACTTATTTTTCATTATTCAACAATCTAAATGGTCTCGATCAGTCTGCGAGACATGTATTTATGCCGCGAAAATAAGACTTCCGGTACAATTGTGGGAATAAACACATCTGATGTTAATACAGAAGGAAACATCAGATGTGAAAAGTAAGACTCTTACCTTAATAAGTTCAGATCAGGATTGTGCTGATTTGTATAACACAGGTTTGTGGATTCCACTGTCGGTATAAATGGGTTATCTGCATCCCCGATGTTCATTCTGAAATATGACTTAATAGAACCTCTGGTGTAAGCTGAAATATATACTACTAACTCGCCCTTATAATTAGCCGGCTCGCTGTGATAATTTATACCTTGAGTAATGTTTTTTATAGATACAGATCCCATTGCACCATCACGTTCCAGTCTCAAGATATCACCATCCTGTACACCTGATGGTTGGATCTGTTCGAAAGGCATCACCGTATTTAAGAGTCTTAACGCAATACCATCATATGATTTTGAAGCAACCTTTGTATTGATTAAACTAAACCTTAAGTCTCTTCTATCAGCTATGATATCGTCTGGATAAGCAAATGCAACCAGGTCGAAGTTCCTGATATCTAAAGGAGTTCCCTCATCTGTTAAGCGAACGGTAAACTCTATGTAGCCACTAGTGTTTTCCGGTATTCTTTCGGCCATAATTGCGTATGGGAAATTATCCGTAAATGATGGTATTTCTTGAGTGTTGAAGTTTGCGATAACCAACTCTTCGCTTGGAAAAAGCTGACTTAATGGTTGGTTGGTTACCCGGTTTACCGGTGTTTTGTTGGATGTATAGAAATTAATGGAAATGCCCTTTCCATCCACTAATAACTTGTTATCTCTGAATGATTTAGACTCTTTTCTAAACATACTATTATTATGCCATTTCGCCACATCTCTTTGACTAACTTCTCTTCCTCCAAGCTTAAAGTCAATCAATTGTAACTGCGAAAATACTCTGTTGGCAGGCATCCCAATCCCTTCATATACATAACCAAATCTTAACTGTGAAGTGTCTGAAAATGAAGTTCCATCATAACTTGGTAAGGTGTTAAACCAGACAGGCAGAAAAGTATTGGATAAGACTTGTGTGCCGTTCAGATAAACGCTTATTTCACCGTTGTGATTTCTAGAAATAGCTATTGAGTAGAAGCTTTTCGGAGAATGGTGATAAGAGCCAATATGGATATTTGTTTCTGGAATTGAATTCGAAGTCGCCAGATAATTGATATCAAGGTTGAATTTATTGCCGTTTTCATAGGTTAATATTAAGTACAATCTCCATTCACCAAGAGTAGCAGTATCATTGTTAGACAATGTAATGGGAAATGATCTGCCGTTAGCTGAGTCCTGCAATAACTCCTCCATCCAAAAAGCGATATACATAAACCCTTCGGTTGTATAGGGAATTACTGGGTTTTCATCAAGGTCGATATAATATCCGTTTAGGTGATTTAGGCCTTTTTTCACCGGAGGCGGCATAGAGTCTCCCTCTGCCCAAGCCGTACTACCTGGTAAAATAGCATTGTGTTGTGAGGTATCTGCGCTGAATGCAGTCCCATCATCTTTGATATACCAATTTATCTTAGTCCCTGCTGCGCAATAACTAGGAAGTTCGTGCTTGTCGAAGGTCAGGTCTAAAACTTTAGTAGAGTCAATTGTTAGACCAATATGATGAAAGCGACCGAGTGTAGCCCTGGACATCTCTGCGCTGCTTAGGACGCCCGAGTCAGGGGTATTGAATTTTACATTACTAAACAAAGAAGCATAAATGTTCGTGCCCGTTCCAGTGAAGGCCTCTTCGTATTCAGGGTCCTGATCCTCACGATTCCCTACGAGTCTATCAGTAATTTGATGCTTTTCTTCGAGACGTAAGGTCTTTTCGACAAACCCATCAAAGTAAAGTTCTTGATGATTAATTTCTTTGATCCAAAAGGTGAAATCCGCTTCTGTGATTTGGTTTGGATTAGCTCTCTCAAACTTAACCTTCAAAACATACCATTGAAATGGGTTTAATGTATAGTTACTAGCTATTGTGAACTCTTTCTTATTTTGATCTTGAAATGCTACTGAAAATAGTTCTCCTTGCCCGTCTAATGCCATCTTACCATCTTCAAAAGGTGCTAGTTTTCGAGCATTTATTATCCTAATGGATATTGGAGCTTTGCCAATCGCTATATTTTGCTGATAAATTCTTACATCTTTACCTATGCTACCGAAATTATTCATGTACAACACACACTCAAACTCAAAACTCTTCTTCCCTAAAGTGAATCTCCCATCATTGTTATGCAATACGGGAACTGGAACATTATTGTGTTTTTGAAATACATGATATAGGTCGAAGTAACTATCGTCTGTGAGCCTAACATCTGGGGCATAAAAATCCTTGATGGCATTACCTCCTATGGCGTCTCCATTACTGAAGTTAACAAGCTCTCCATGTGCAGCTTCGGTAAAATTGGAGGATCGGTTGACATTATATTGATCCGAAGTGTCAAAGGCAATGATTTTATCGCTACCCAGTCCGTGAATGTTGTTGACGTCTTTGAAGTAACTCGAATTATTAAGATCATATTCCCCTACGCAATATGGACGAAGCTCGGTAGGAACCAAGTATGGGTTTTGGCGGAGGAATTCTACCTGAGTGTCAATATTACTAGGTATTTCACCCAGTGAACTAAAATCGAAGAATTTTACAGCACCAATATGACCATTCCACGGATCAACATCATTTGCTTGTTCTCCGCTCCAATCCCCTATTTCCCAGTTGTTTAATACTCCGAAATCCCCTAAGGTTCCATTTTGTTCAAACCTTCCACCGTTAAGATGATACCCTATTTTATTGTTGACATGATCCACCCATATGAGGAGGTGATATAGAATATCTTTTGTGGCAGTAATGTCACTGTCTTTAATGGTGTTTCCAGGTCGTCGTACAATAAAACGAAATCTTCCATCCTCTTTGAGTCCGAAAACTATGCCTCGATCAGTACTTACCCCAGGAGGCTTCTCCTCTCTTTTGGATAATAGTACGTTAAACGAGCTCTCTGCTGCTTTTTCTACATTTGTGGTAAATACCATGCTGACTGCCCATGAATGTGTCTCGTTGAAGTCAAGCTTCGTAGGGTTATTATGAATTTCAATGCGTTGATCACGCTCATCAAACGCTAATAATCCATTCGCTCCGATTACTTCTATGGGAGGTAATGGCACATAAAGTGGTGTACTTAAGTCCTGTAGTTTAGCCGTATCTTCTCCTCTGAAGTTTATAATATCAGCATTGCGCCCTGATCCATGGTTTTTTATTTTCGTTATGCCGTTATTGTCATAAATAGCTCCAGCCCCAAAGTTGAGATGTGTGATAAGTTGATGCCTGTTTTCAAAACCTGTATCGCTTTTGCTGAGTTCTTGGATTTCTCTTGAAGTGACGGACCTTCTCAGGTATGAAAAGGAGACTAACCCAAACGTTTCATCCCTTGGACTGATCCCATCGATACTTAAACCATACCCTAACCTGAAATGATCACTAGCAAAGTTATGCTGATCTGCGATGGTCTGAGTTTTCGTGTTATTACCTCTTATTCCGTTGAAGTAACATTGGTACTGGCCGAGTCTTCTGATTATAGTTATGGTATGGAATTCATCTGCTTCATTATAAAAAGGAGAGATACTGAATTCTGTGACCTTAGACCCGGAGCTTAGCACCTGAATGGAAAGCGAACTTCCTTCGTTAGAGTCATTTTTGAGAAAAACACCTAGTTGATAGTTCTGGCTTCCATAGAAAAGAGGAATAGCAGACTCTCCATTTTCCAGTAGGTGAATCGTACCAATATATAAACTCAGGTGTATTGTAAAGTCATCTGCGCTTGATGGAGCATCATCGTTATTTAGTTCGATATACCTAGACTCTGTTCGAATCGGTAAGTAGTGGGTGACTTGGGGTAAATTAAGTTGCCTTCCAATCCATGTTCCACTTCCCGCACCTACTTGATGTTCATCAAAATTGTTAAAGGTAACCGTAACGGGATCGGGGGACGTATCAATTAAAGTTGTTCCCGCCGTTTCCGAAAAGTTGAGGCTCAATACATTCGAACCGGATAAAATTCCACTGTTGAACAGGTCTGCTACTTCATCCATGGAGTATGCAGAAGAGAAAATATCAATTTTCTTTATGTATGCATGCAAACCTCCATTAAAGCCGGTGGTATTACCAATAATCAGATTACCGGAGGCAGAGAAGTTTGTGACATTTTCTGCGTTTACTTTAGTGGCCATTGGATCCAACTGACCGTTGATGTAGACGTTCCAATTGTTGGCATCATCAGTGCTTTTAACGAATACAATATGATTCCATGTATTTTTGATTACCCGCCTTTCTGACTTAATCGACTGTTGAAATTCATCCCTTTCCCTGTCTACAATGCCAAATATATATCTACCGGCATTTGTATTTCCACCCACATTAATAGCGAATCCAGAATCATAATCTGTGGAGCCGGGATTATTCTGGTTTTGGATAACCCTTTGTGAAAAACCTGGTGCGGGAGTATCAGTAATTTGGTAAATCCAAAATGAGATCGTCATGTCCCCTGAAGACGGAATTTTCGATGGGGTTCCCAAATCTAGTACTTGATTTGTACCATTGAAATAAAGTGCCCCTGGCTGATAGTGTTGCTTGATTCGATAGAAGTCTCTAATCGCAATAGTACCACTTGGATTGATAGCGCCTACTTCCTGATCAGTGAAATTGACCAGAATTCCGTGTGCGGGTTCCGTAAAGTTTGAATCCCGATCCATGTTATAGCGTCCAGAACTGTCGAAAGCAATGATTTGGCCACTCCCAAAACCATAGTCGTTATTTTGGTCTTTAAAGTAGTGACTTCCGTTGAGATTATACTCGCCCACACAGTACTGACGAAGTTCAGTAGGAACCAAATATGGGTTTTGGTTAAGTTGCTTAACTGGAGAGTTGATACTGCTGATTCCCTGGCTTCCAAAGTCAAAGAACTTAATCGCTCCAATAAGTGTGTTGGTATATATGTCTTTAGGAGGTGAGCTTTGCGTAGCGTTATTATATCCGATGTACCAGTTAGAGTCATTTTTAAAGTCGACATCTGCCGCAATTTGACTTTGAGAGGCTAATGATCCATTAATGAAGAGATACGCGTTATTAGTAAGATGGTCATAGAAACATAGTACATGTGTCATCTTACCGTTTCTATTGGCGTTATGAGCGACACCGTTCAGTTTTTGCGGAGCTGCAAGTCCGAATGAGTAGACTGATGGTTCGTTGTAAAATAAACCGGAACTAATACCCCGTCTATCGTCGTCATTCCCTACCATTTTTAGAAAATGGAAATTACTATTTTGATCGGTTTGGTCAGCGGGACTGTAGCCTCCTTCTTCGGTGTCTTGGTGTATGTAGCTGATCGCCCAGCTATGATCAGAGCCGAAGTCAAGCTTAGCGGGATTACCTAAATCGATATAGTTCTCATTGGTACCGGTAAGTTCTAGTAGTCCGTTGGCATCAACAACTCGTTCTGGCAATGAATTTAACTTGTCGAAAGGAACACTTAAACCTTGAATGTCTGATAAACTGCGATAACCTATATTTATAAATTGGCTGTCCGTGCTTGAACCATAGTTTTTAAGCCATATCTGATCACTTTGTTCATAGATGGCTCCGCATCCAAAATTATGATGGATGACCAACTGTCGCTGATTACTGATATGGAAAGGATTGAGCGTTAGCTCTGCTATTTCTTTGCTTTCTAAAGCCCTTTTAAACAGCGATATGGAGCGGTAGTAAACCCTATCACTTAGAAAAGTACCTCCACCTCCGGGGGTAGCGTCTGGATCTCTTGGTATAATTACCTCCAAATGATTTTTATCTTCATGGATGGCCAAGTCATGAGAAATGTCGTTGAGGATAAGCTTATGTTGATTCCCTTTTTTGAGGTAAAAGCACTCGTAATGGAAGATCTTCTTCTCGACATAGTTTTCAATGATGTTAAAACTCCCACCTGTTCCTGAGGAGTTTCCATAATCTATAGATAGACGATTGTCTTCATCTTTATCGTATCGAGCGGTAAGTCGAATATAGTTGGTGATATCGTCACCTCTTTTAATATTGAAAAGCGTCAGATAAGTTCTATCTTCTGTGGTAGCAAGAAACGTTTCATCTATGAAGAAGCTGAAGTGGTAGGTGAAATCTTCATTGGCTTTTGGCAGATTTTCTTTGGATAAAGAAAGTGTTTCCTGAAAATTGGCGAGCCCAAGAAAGTAATTAGGTTCGGGGAGTAAAGTTGATCTACTTAACCAAGCGCCTCCGCTTGGGTTGACCTCTGTACTACTATACCCGTGGAAGGTAATGGTTGCTGGATCAGGCGTAGTGTCAATAAGGGTGGTTCCTTGTGTATCAGTAGGATTGATTCTGAAGATGGGTTGCCTATCTGAATAGTTATCAGCTAATAAATTTTGAGCTTCCGCTTCACTTGACGGCTGATCGTATATTTCGAAATAAATGAGTCCCATGTCGTTATAATGTCGACCGCCACCGTCTGCGTCTGTGTACCTTCCTATAACCACGGGTGGTGTTGGGATAACGTTTTGTAATGTTGGGACTGGTGCATCAGTTGGTAAAATAATTTCTGTCGAATCCTCTCCAATTTTTTTCAAATGCATACTGGTCTTTAGGTTCTCGCCATCATAAACTATTACAGCATGATATGCTGTGTTTAATGAAATTGGCTTAGAACGTAGTCTCCCTAGATCTGGGGATCCTTGAGGGGGGCGATCAGCATGGGTGCTCAAAAACCTACATCCAAGGGTTTTGTCACTTGGAACAAATACAAAGTCAAAGACGGCTTTTGTGAAATCACCATTTTCTCCAGAACCAGATGGTACACCGATCTGAAATATTCCCCTGGATCCGCTACCACCATCCTTAATGCCATCACTGAAAATGATAAACTTGATATTTAATGTAAAGGCCGTAGACAGAGAAGTAATTTTTTGAGGACTATTGAGGTCAAGGTATTGCCTTTTTCCCAAGTTAAGTCTGTTATCTAGTCGTAATATAGAAGAGTGATTTAGAACTTTAGGTGAATCAAAATCCTTAACCGCAGTCGCACTACTAGGGTTTATCGCACCTAATTCTGTGTTTTCAAAGTTGATAAACTCACCATGTGCAGGCTCGACAGGAGTGGTTTTGTAGGTGTTATACCGATCAGAGGTGTCATAGGCGATCAGTGTCCCGACTCCTTTTCGGTAATAATTATCAAAGTCTTGATAATACGACTTTTCATTAAGATCATATTCTCCGACGCAATATGGTCTTAAGTCTTCTGGCACTACATAAGGTTGTCTTTGGAGTAACCCAAGGACTTGTACTCTTAAACTGTCAAATGGAATGGTACTTCCAAAAGCAAAGAATTTAAAGGCACTAAGGTATCCATCCCAAGGATTGGTGACTGATATCTCATCTCCTGTCCAATCTCCAATTTCCCAATTGCTGTTTACTCCAAAAGGAGTCAGAGAATTGAAGCTTTTGACGTGCTTATAGTTATTAATGAAATATCCTATTTCATTTTGTGCAGCGTCTACCCAAAGTAGGACGTGGTAAGTTTTATTTTTAGAGATAGCAAAATCACTTTCGAGAATTAGACTACTGGACCCGCGGAGAATAAAGTAGAGTTTTCCGTCGCTCGTTAACGAAAAGCTAATTCCTTTTTCGAACTGACTAGTACTGGTCTTCCTTTCTCTTTTTGAAAGAATGATGTTGTATTGGTCAGTTGGAGCCGTATCGACATTACTCCGAAATAGGAAACTAACCGCCCATGAGTGCGTCTCATCGAAGTTGAGCTTTTCGGGACTCCCAAGGTTGATATTCTGACCTTGATCCTGACTAAAGTGGAGAAGAGAATCAGCTCCGAGAATGTTTTCGTTATAGCGCCAAAACAGCTCTTCAAGACTTGGAAAAGTGGTATATATGGTGTCTTCAACTAGTTCGCTGTCTGAATAGCCTTCCATATACACTTGGAAGTTGTTTTTTGAGAGGTCCCTTATACGTGGTGTCGTATCACGATCTACCGGTAGCTGTAAATTGAGTAGCAGCTCCCAGTTGTACTGACTGTACAGTGGTGGATAACTCAAGAATGAATTCCCATATAGTTCCAGCTGCTCTCGAAGGTGAAGTCCTGTTGGACTTGTGTTAACCCCATTAGTGTAACGACTGGATTCCCCTATGATCCCAAAGAAGGTGATAGCTCCTTTAAAGAACTTATCCTGCCCATCTCTACATCCAATGAAAGTGTCACCCGTAAGATCAGCGAATTCAATCCAATCATTAGCGTCTCCATGGCTTTCTAGAATTATACGATTTGGATCCGTATTCAGCCGATAGTTTCCTTTTATATTGCCATATCCTTCCCTGGGATCTGGAAAAACTTCAAAAATGACGAATTGTTGATTGTCTTTATGGTTTGAAAGGTCTTCTGTTGAAAAGATATATCGATTAGATGTATCCGGTCTATGTGCGAAAAAAATGTTGTACCCTCCTTTATTGTCACCAAGTCCTAGCGCCAATCCAACGTTTTGATTACCTTTTTTCTGTAAAAATCGTGGGAACTCGTCAACCTCACTTCCTAGGTCTTTGAAACCAATAATAAAGGTATAACCCTTGCCTTCTGACGTAATGTTAAAGTCTTGAATGCGCAGGTAATTTGATGTACCATTGAAGGATAGTCCTTTAGTAATCGAAGGTGGGGTTTTGCTATTATCTACATATTGCCAAGCTCTACCGCCTGGATAGACCTCATGATATGATGATAAATCAGTGCTGAATTTTGTGTTGCTTTGCGGAGCGTACCAGTCAATCTTAGTGCCTGCAGCGCAATACTTTGGCAGTTCATTTTTGTCAAAGTATAAATCTAAAACTTTTATGGAGTCTATTTTTAAACCCATGTGATAGATTCTACCTAGTATTTTTTTCGCGGGCTCTATATTACTTATTACTCCAGAATCCGCTGCTTTCATCCATATCCTACTGAGTATCGTAGGATATACATGATTTCCTTGCGCTGTATTAGCTTCGCCATAAACTCCCGAACCTTCGTCTAAAATGATGTGACGTGTCGATTCTTTATGCGTTTCATCAACCGACAATACCTCTTCTGTGAAACCGTGTTGACTTAGTTTTAGATGGTCGAGCTCCTTTATCCAAAAGGTAAAATCTGACTCCACTATTTCGTTTTCATTGGCTCTTTCGAAATCAACCTTAAGTAAGTACCATTGATTGGTCTTAAGTAACTGATGACTTTCTATAAAGAATACATTCAAATCCTGATCACGAATTGAAGCTGCGAAACGCTCATGTCCGGGGATCTTATGACCCTCTCCGTCATCGCTGGTATTAATGATTTCAAATGTTATCGAGCCACCTTTACCACTCACTGCTTGTTGATAGATGGGACGTATGGAGGACGGTCCGAATCCATCAAAAAGAATAACACATTCGAATTCGTACCCTTTTTTACCAAGAGTAAACCGGCCATCATTATTGTCTAAAACCCCAGCAGGAGGAAATCCATTATTGAATCCGACTATGTTATAAAGATGAAAATAGCTATGGTTAGAGTAGCGAGCAGGCGGGGCATAAAAATCCTTTACCGCTTCTCCCCCGAAAATATCGGCCTCTGTAAAGTTCTGTAGCCTACCATGAGCGGGTTCTGTAAAGTTGGAGGTACGTTCACTATTGTACTGGCTAGAGGTGTCAAAGGCAAGAATGGCATTATCCCCATGTCTGTAATGATTTTCCTCATCTAGATATAGTACGCTGCGTTTTAAGTCATACTCTCCGACACAAAACGGTCTCATATCCGCTGGAACCAGATATGGATTTCTATGGAGTTGCTTGACTTGTGCGTCAATTTCATCAGGTACTGCTGAACCGAAGTTGAAGAACTTTATGGCTCCGAATAGACTATTGGCAAATATCTCTCCTGAACTACCATTGTTATAACCAATGAACCAATTGGCATTATTCCCAAAGTCGATATTCCCAATATTAATTTCATGCTTTAGCTCACCATTCATATAAACTCTGGCGGTGTTATCACTATGATGATAACAACAGAAGACATGGATGACTTTCTTTAAGAGAACATCTTTACTTCCTTCAAAATGCATACCCGTTTTAGTGCTTTTATGCCGAAGGGAGAAAATGCCTTTTGGAGGTGTTAACCCGTAAAACATGCCCATGCTTATTCCGACCCTATTGCCTACTGTTCCAGTCATCTTGAATAAGTGAGTATTTGTACTTTGCTGATCAATACCCTCAGAAGTATCGTAATAAATATAGCTAAAGGCCCAGCTATGGTCTTGATTGAAATTTAGTTTGTCAGGGTTTCCAAGGTCAATGTAATTCTGTTGATCTCCTTTAAACGCTAATAGTTCGCTAGCACCAACAAACCCTTTGTTGGCGTAGGGTAGTAATTGTCTTTTTATCATTTGTAAAGTGACTTAATTGGTCAGTCTATGTTTCGAATTTTAAAGTGCCTGGTGTTAATGAGATATCACTTTTTTAATCAAAAACTCGTGATTCTATATCGTAATGAAGTGTAGTGATTGGAAATAGTGTATCTTGATTAAACCGAGATTAAGGTAATAACAATTGTCGTAACCTAACAACGGTTTTGAAATAACTTTCGTCTAAGGGGTGTTCAGTTTTCCCGTGTACCAACACAATGAATGTTTTGCGAATTTGTAATTCCGAAAATTATTTACCGCCGTTAACATATTTTCGCTTTAATATTCCTCACTTTGCGGTATGCCGCTTATTCGCTCATCAAGTTACCAAAAGCCTCGTTGGATGCTAGGACCACATATGGAAACTATACTTCCTTCGGTGATACGACACATAAAATTGCCAATTGCACCACAGGAACTGGTATTAGAAACTCCTGACGGAGACTTTATTGAGTACGATCTATACGCACAAGACTCTAATCGACTTGTGATAATCTCGCATGGTTTGGAAGGTAACAGTAGACGTCCATACGTGTTGGGAATGGTGAAGCAGTTTCTGTTGGAGGGGTGGGGTGTACTGGCTTGGAACTATAGAGGATGTGGCGGTAAAGTAAATCGTAAGCCCAATTTTTATCATAGCGGATTTACCGTAGACCTGCGAAGCCTAGTCAACGAGATAGGTACTTCGTATGCATGTGTCTCATTAGTGGGATTTAGCCTTGGTGGAAACTTGACTCTTAAATATCTAGGAGAAGAAGGGGTAAACAATAATGTGAAATCAGCAGTAGTTTATTCTGTGCCATTGGATCTGGCGGGTTGCTCGATAGCGATTGATAGTGCCAAAAACTCGTTCTATAGGAATAGGTTTTTGAAGTCATTGAAGCGAAAAATAGCGTCTAAAAGAGTTATAATGCCCAATTTCTTACCGAGTGTTGACTTAGCTGCAATCAAGACCATTTATGACTTTGACGATAAAATAACTGCGGTAATAAGTGGTTTTGAAAATGCCGATGACTATTATCAGCAAAACAGTGCTATGTCTTTTATCTCAAACATTGGAGTGCCAACGCTTGTGGTAAATGCTCAGAACGATCCTTTTCTATCCAGAAGTTGTTTTGATCAGGGGCTATTTGAGCAATCAGGTGTTGTCTTTTTGGAGACTCCGACCAGTGGGGGACATGTTGGGTTTTCTGCCAGTAGCCCATGGAAGAGCTACTGGTCAGAACAAAGAGCTTTTGAGTTCGTCCGTCAGTACATTTAACCGACTTCCGAACCGTTATTGACGTTTTGGTCCGGCTGAACCAGTGATAACTTACCTTCACTATTTTCAGCCATGAGAATCATGCCTTGACTTTCGATACCCATTATTTTCCTTGGCGCTAGGTTAACTAAAAGAGTTACTTGCTTACCCACCATTTCTTCAGGCTTGTAGTGCTTGGCGATGCCGCTTAGCACTGTACGTTGATCAATACCTGTATCTACTTTGAATTTTAAGAGCTTGTTCGATTTTGGGACTTTCTCTGCTTCTAGAATGGTTCCAATTCGGATATCCATTTTCATGAAGTCGTCAAATTGCGTAGTTTCCTTTTGGGGACTTACATTAATTTCTTGTTTTGGTTCAGTTTGCACTTCCTCAGGTACTTTTAATTTATCTATTTGTTTCTGAATAATATCGTCTTCTATTTTTTCGAATAGCAGTGGTGCCTTTTCAAGCGACAAACCAGCTGAAATTAAGTTTCCGTTACCTGCTTCATCCCATGATGGAACATCCTGAATTTTAAAAATGCTTTTTAGTTTATCCGCCGTCTGTGGTAAGAACGGCTCTGAAAATACAGAGAGTGCAGCTCCAATCTGTAGGGCAGAGTGAAGTATAGATTCTACTCGCTGTGGGTCTGTTTTCATCAACTTCCACGGTTCAGTGTCAGCTAAGTATTTGTTGCCCGAACGGGCAAGATCCATTAATTGCCCCAATGCTTCTCTAAAGCGATATTTTTCAATAGAGGTACCAATGGTTTCACCATATTGTTTGATTTCGCCTAATACCTTTTTGTCAATTTCTTGTAATTCTCCAGCAGGAGGGACCTTTCCATCAAAATACTTGTGAGTAAGAACAATGGCGCGATTAATGAAATTACCCAATATGGCTACTAACTCATTATTATTCCTGGCTTGAAAATCTTTCCAAGTAAAGTCATTGTCCTTTGTTTCAGGTGCTGTAGCACATAGTACGTAACGAAGTACATCTTGCTTATTTGGGAATTCTTCTAGGTACTCATGAAGCCAAACCGCCCAATTTCGAGAAGTCGATAACTTATTACCTTCAAGATTTAGAAACTCGTTCGCGGGGACATTCTCCGGAAGGATAAAGTCTCCATGTGCTTTGAGCATGGATGGAAAAATAATACAATGGAAAACAATGTTATCCTTTCCGATGAAGTGAACCAGTTTAGAAGAATCATCCTTCCAGTAAGGTTCCCAGTTCTTGCCATTTTGTTCTGCCCAATCCACCGAAGCAGAGATATATCCAATGGGCGCATCAAACCAAACGTATAGCACTTTCCCATCCGCACCTTCTACAGGTACGGGCACACCCCAATCAAGGTCTCTGGTTACAGCTCTTGGATGTAACCCTGAGTCTAGCCATGACTTACACTGACCATATACATTGGACTTCCAGTCTTTATGGTCTTCAAGAATCCATTGCTTTAGCCATGATTCATATTTGTCAAGTGGTAAGTACCAATGCTTTGTTTCTCGAAGTACTGGCTTTTCACCGCTTAAAGCTGATCTTGGTTCGATCAGGTCATTTGGGCTTAATGACGTACCGCAGTTCTCACACTGGTCGCCGTAAGCATTTGGGTTGCCACATTTAGGACATGTACCCAAAATATAGCGATCTGCGAGAAACTGTTGAGTGGGCTCATCATAATATTGCTCTGATGTTTTCTCAACAAAAACATCTTGCTCATATAAACGTCTGAAAAAATCTGCTGCCGTTTTGTGATGCGTCGGGGAGGAGGTACGAGAGTAAACGTCAAAGCTTATTCCTAACTCTTCAAAAGAACCTTTGATTTGATTGTGGTATTTATCAACAACCGACTGAGGCGATGTGTTCTCTTTTCTGGCTCTAAGGGTAATGGGAACACCATGTTCGTCTGATCCTCCAATGAAAAGGACATCTTCTCCTTTACGTCTCAGGTATCGTGCATAAATATCAGCAGGAATATATACTCCTGCTAGGTGACCAATATGAATCGGACCATTGGCATAGGGTAAGGCAGAAGTAATCGTATATCGTTTGATATGTTTACTCATCTATTTTTTTGGCAAATATAGAAATATGAGTGCTTCCTGCGAATATTTTAAAACTTAGTTTTTACGGTTTATAAATTGTATTTATCCGTTACTAATTTGATTCTAACAGATACTAGAATGTCTTTTTTTACGCTTAAAGCAGGTTTTTTATACTTGGTGATTAGATAATGAGTTGTATTTTTTTGCTTTCTTAAGTCCTTTGTTTATCTGTTGATTTTCTAATCAGCTGAGATTCCTTGTAATCCAACTCGATCAATGCTCCATTGATCGAACCCTCAGCAACCTGTCGAGCCGAAGATCAGTATATATATTCAGATGGTTTAAACAGTTTGGAATATGAAGAAGATAACAACACTCATAATAGCGCTACTAACCTTTAGCACCATAATGGCAGAAACAGAGCCCTGCAAGGATTCGAAGATACCAGCAGATTTTAAGTCTAAAAAGGTTGTTTTTGAATTGATGACGTATAATGAATACGTTAAGGAAATTGTTACCATTGCCTTGAACTCAGGAAATTTTATAGATGATACCAAAATTATGGATGAGGCGGTTTACGAGCGCATGAGAAATAAGAAAATAAAGCAGATCGTACAGAATTATGTTGGTGAATATTCTATTCTTTCGAAAAAAGAGCTCACTCAACAAATGAGTTTGCTTTCTGAGGAATATGGATATGCGCTTCGCGAGCGTTTAGATGTCAGCAGAATGGAATCAGCAACAACGGATTTTAAGAGTTATACAGAGTTCTAT
>CAYMST010000020.1:0-30237 GCA_964393115.1 uncultured Roseivirgaceae bacterium
ATGAAATTCTTTATATAGTTAGAATAGTTGGTAATGATATAGGAATGGTTATTTCTGTCAATTTGCCATTCGTTCGTCCATTTATAACCTTTTTCCGGACTAACATCACTTTCATCTATCATGGCTACACTTGAGGTGGTGAGGTCTCCGTCTTCAGGGTTAATACCGTACCTTAACATTCCATATGTAACCCTAAACCCATGCTGTCCAAAACTGTATAGTTCGGCCATATTGGGTGCTCTCCATGCCCCGCCAATATTCGTTCGGTAGGTGAAGTTTTCATTGAATTTTTTCACTATGCCCAGTGAAGAGGTCCAGTTAAAGTAAGTATAATCGTCAAAAAAGACATTTTTATGTACATCAATGCCCCCAACCTTGTTTCGTTCGCGGTCAAATCGCATGCCCAATTCGTAGGTAGTAGAGCCCGCTTGCAAGTTTTCTATAAGAAAGGCACTGTACCGGAATGTCCTATAGTTGGGTATGAAGGCGGTTCTATCAGTGCCTGGATTATTGGTATTGTCCTGGGTAAACCGTTGTACTCCGATTATGCCATCTAGTTTTTTCCAATCTGGATGCTTCCATTCCAGCTGATAATCATTAGTGGTAAGGTTAAGATCTATTATCGGTTTAAAAGAATTTCTCCTGACGTCAAACTCTTTTCTTTTATTTAATTGTCGACCTATTCGAAAAGTTAATTTGGCATCATTAGAATACGTCCAGTCAATCTCTGCTTTGGTAAAGTGATGCCTTATTTTTTGATTAGGTTTATTGATGTCATAGGAGAAAGGGCGGATGAAATATGGTCTGTCCAAATTGATCGCTTCTTCAAGCAAGTCGCCGCTTTCAGCGACTGAGGCACGTAGTATAGCAAGGTTCTGGTCTATGTAACTATAATAAATTTTGGCATCCAGACTTCTGAGCCGGTAGCGAAAGCCCAAATCAGCGGATTTTTCTATTTTGCCCGAGTTGGTTAGCGAATAATTGGGAGCATGTCTATCACCAACACGATTATAATTTGCTCCAAGGCGGTAGCTAAAATTCTTCTTTCCTTCTTCTATTTTGGTTCCAAATGAATATCCTCGTCCATTAGTTTCATATCCTGTATTCATACCTGCACTGAACACTTCATTTAAGTATAACGGTGCAGACTCAACGAGAATAGCGCCGCCAAGAGCCTCTGGTCCATATTGGACACCAGCTGCACCTTTTATGATGGTGATGTTATCAGCACCCGATATGTTAATTTCAGGAGCATGATCTGTTCCCCAGTTTTGAAACCCATGTTTAAATCCATTATTGAGTACCAAAATGCGATTTCCATACAAGCCATGGATCACAGGAAGCTGGATATTACTTCCAGTGGAGGTAAATGTAACCCCAGAAACTTCTGATATGGTAGAAGCGAGTGTTAGGGAAGGACCACTTAGAAAGCCGATGTTCTCCACTTTTTCCTGGGTGATCGATATTGCTCCTTGTGGTGTTTCGTTTTCAACACTGATCGTAAGTTCATCAAGCGTACGAACCTCTTGTTTGAGGTATATGTGAGGATGTTTGCCATGTGCGTGATGTTGTGCACAAGTGGTGTCGCAATAGCCAAAGCACGAAATGATTAAGGAGTTGTGCTCGCTACAAAGGTTTTGAAATTGGAATTGTCCGTTCTCATTCGTCAGCTCCCATTGTAATGTTCCAGCAATCTGAACACGAACAAAGGGTAGGGGCTCCTTAGTATCCGCATCAAATACTTTACCACCAAACTTAAAACTACATGAGTCTGGAGTCGTGGCACTTAGCACTGGATATGATCCGAAACAAATAATAATTAATAACGCGAAATATTTCATTGATCAAAGCGACCTTTGTCTCACATTTTAACCCCGAAAAATTTATTTGGAGGCCTTATTTAAATTGATTCTTAACGTTTGTTAATAGATTGCAATGATAAGCGTTGTTAGAAAATTAACGCAACTAAGTTGCGTTAATTTATAATCACTTGACAACATTTGTGAATTGTTCAATAAACCCACTACAGAAACTACAGGGGTGAAAATAGCCCTCGTTCTGTTTATACTTTTCTCAATCAATTGTAATTCTGAATTCTCTCTGACACCCTTATACGCCATGTACTAGCTAAACGATAAGGTATCCGAATAAGTAAGTTTTTAAATTTGGAAGCATCACTAAAGGCATTGTATTTTGGATGATTGTTTAACAATGGCAAATGGCTGATCAGTTTCAGTGATAAATTTCAATTTGGTAGCTTATTTAACCTCGAGATTATTTCACTCTTATTACAATCTTTCCACTAGCTCGTCTACTGCCCAAATATTTAAATGCGTCTGCTACTGACTCGAATGGATATACTCTATCTATGACACTGCGTAGCTTTCCAAGAGAAACATAATGTGCCGCTCGTGCCAACAGTGAGCGCTCTACATTGGTGTTGATGGTGGCCATTTTGATACCATTTTGTTTTACTATTGAATGTATAAAGAAAGCCAACGTATGGCGGAAGCTAGTATAGCCTACTAACACATATCCGCCATTTAGATTCAAGAGCTTTTTCATTTTTCGTGCATTGAGGTTACCCACCAGGTCAATGATCAGATCGTAAGATGCTGGAATAGCCGTCAAGTCTTCGGATTCATAATTGAAGACCTTTGTGGCTCCAAGCTGTTTAACCAAATCTGTGTTTTTATGACTACAGATGGCATGAACGATTAACCCATGAGCCTTTGCTAATTGAATGGCATACGTACCAATACCTCCCGAAGCACCATTTAAGAGAATCCTTGATCCCTTTGGCAGCTTGCCAAATTTATGCAATGCATCATAAGCCGTGGAGGAGGCTAATGGAAGCGCTGCAGCATCTTCGAAGTTCAGGTTATCCGGCATGCAGACAAGTCTATCTTCTTCTATACAGGCATACTCTGCAAATGCCGAATGAGCGGCTCTGCCAAACACGCGATCACCCACATGCAGTGAGGTTACTTTATCGCCAATCGCCGTTATGACACCTGAGATGTCACCGCCAATAACGGTTTTATGCGGTTTGAATAGTCCGTTGGCTAGACGCACGATCCATATTTTACCCATCATGATGTGCCATTCTGCAGGGTTTAGCGAAATGGCATGTATGGCCACTTGGACCTCATTAGGCTTGGGAACGGGCATATCTAACTCTTCCTGTTGGAAATTGAGTCCATATTTTTTTCGAACAAACGCTTTCATGATGGATCTGTTTTTGGCCAATTAAAGGCATACCAAATAATAAATGACATAGCGGCGGTTTCTACGGAAGCGAAGAATACATAGGATAATGGTGTGGTACCCAATGAAGTGATCGTAGCGGGTACAACTACCCACAAAATAGATAGCACTGCTCCAATCATATTGACAATACGATTTGCTTTACGGTTTAGGATTCTGGATAATAGAATCATAACTATTGGCACTTCCATAAAAAGGGCAAAAGCCAATACCGTTTCTTCGCTTAGTGTACTACTTAAGCTTTCCAAGTTTTCTAGATACCCTGATTTAAGGGTGCCCAGTATATCGGCATAGATCATATTGACTAAGACGAATATCCATGTAGTAGATAGGACAACCTGAGGCGATATTTTTATGTTAATGGCTAACTTCATAAGCTTAGAATTTTGGATTTGAGACATTTGATGTTTCTGGTTTCCACTTCCACGCGGTCCACATGATCCACATGATCGTGGCAAACTCAATGATTTTGAAAAACGTGTCATCGAGGTCGCTAGGTGGTTCTGCTAGCAAGACACCTATGGTTAGTACCGAAGCAATCAAGTTGAGAGGGCGGCTCCACTTTCGAAGTAGTAAGAGTGATAGTAAGCACATCAGAATGGGTATTTCTACCAAAAAACCACCGAGTAAAATGAGTTCCTCTGTAACAGGGGTACCATTATAGATACCGGTCAGCAACATCTCAAGGTGCGACTTCATCGTGAATTGATGAATATCTCTAAAGATGATGTTAAGCAATATGAACAGCCATAAAGCTGATAATTTGAAGTTTAATTTAATCGGTTCCATTTCTCTCATTTTGTACACTACAAAAATCCGAAAATGGGAAGGCGATAACTTGTCGATTTAGTTCATAGACTTGACAGATTGGCTCAACCGATACTGAGAGGGACTTTGACTAAAATGCTTTTTGAAGGCACGGCTTAGGTGTTCGGGGCTTTCGAAACCAAACTGATAGCCAATATGGCTGATCTGCTCATCTGATATGCGCAATTTTTCAGCTGCTTTTTCCAAGCGTTTTTCCAGTAAATACTGAGCAGGAGAGGCGTTGTAGAGCTCCTTAAATCTTCTTTTAAAAGTGGAAAGGCTATGACCTGTCAGCTGTGCTAGATTGTCAACATTGGCTGGAGTGTAGAGATGCGCGTCTATAATTTCTTTGAATGAAAAGGATCGTTCTGAAAAAAGGCTTTTTATGATTTGCTTGACTGATTGTGCATTGTCCGTTTGTAGTAGTAATAAGACAATTTCTTTGAGCTTCAACTTAATGAGTTGGTTGTTAACTCCTTTTTTATGAACAAATAAACTGTTGATTCGATCAAAAAAGTCTTTCACCAAGGCCACCGCGGCCTCTTGTACCACATATTCGTTTACCGGAGTTTGAAGCTCTTCCCAAAGTGCTGGTTTCTCGCCGTCAAAACATTCTTTGAGCAATGATTTATTAAGATGTACAATCGTAGAGTCGATATGTCCTTTGAGATTATTGGAGATTAAGTTGCCTACAGTCAGTCCACAGGTTGACAGAATAGTTGTTCCTGTGGAGGATGATACGCTCGGAAATTCGGCAAGCGGTTGGTTATCGCCTTCGTTGATATAAAGGTAACAGGCATCAGAAGGTAAGAGTAGGTCTTCTACGACAGGTGTGGTTACACGAACCTTAGTAAATACCGGGGTATCGTTGTAGAATATTTGATCTTTGGCAGAAATCATAATATGAGTTGAAAGCTACTAAATCGTTGCCATTAAAACAGATCGATTATCCAGATAATTCCAACGGGTTCTAGAATAAATTACTAAATTACCGTACCTATCACGTTTATCCATTCTTAAAAACTAGTGTTCCGATATTGGAAGTAGCTAGCAACCTATTTTTTTAACAACAATAAAACTAATGCAATCATTAAAATGAGAAAGATTATTCTATTCGTACTATTCGTAGTCAGTAGTACTTCCTGGGTTTTTTCAAATGTTCCGTTGTATAAGATCTTCGAAAAAACCGTTATCAACGACAACAGCTATGGGAATAAGTTTAGAGATGTTACACTGAACGTTAGTTATCTATCGCCTTCCGGGCGGCAAGTTGACTTTTGGGGATTCTTTGATGGTGACGGCAATGGTGGTGGTCACAAATCAAGTGGTAATGTCTGGAAGATGCGTTTTATGCCTGATGAACTAGGTCAGTGGAGTTACAGCTACCGGTGGACTGATGGTACTCCTGGTGGTAACGGAACTTTTATGTGTCAAGAAGAAGGTCGTGGAAAGGGCATATTACGAGCCTATCAAGATAACCCACGTTGGCTGGCATATAATGGCACAGATCCCGTATTTATCAAGTCATATTACGTAAAACCCCATGGCTCGATCACACAACCGATAAGCTGGATGGGCCCAAATGTTTACCAAAGAGCGCTGGATAGGGGGTACAACCACCTGCAAATAGCTGGGTTGCTACCCATAGGATACATGGATCAATCGTTTACCGACGGACCTTCTCAGCTTGACAAGATTATGATTGTGGAAAATGATCCTTACGACCAAGTATTGGATGTCTGGGAGCGAATGGAAACACACTTTGACTGGTGGCTGGCGCATGATATGAACGTACATTTTTTCCAAGGCTTTCATGGCAAAAAGCAATTTAAAGTAAGGTATGATATCATGAGTAATGCCGAAAAAGACTTTTACCTCCGCTATGTCATGTCCAGACTTGCTCCATATGCGGTTGTCGCCGGTTGGAATTATACTTGGGAAACTAAAGGAAATGGCAAGGATGCTGACTTTGCGGCGCGCTTGGCACAGTTTGACCCCTGGGATCACCTGAGAAGCTATCATGATGCGCGTCCCGATGAAAACTTTTATGATAACCCTAATTACACATTTGCTCCTACGGAAGATCATGGACTTGATAGTCATGACGGCTCTCTATCCGCCTATAAGGGTAAACCAGTATTTATGAGCGAAGGAAACGATCTTTGGAGGTCTTGTTGGAATGCCAGAGAATATCAAATTCAACAGCACTGCTGGTGGGTAACCACAGCAGGGGCTTCCTTTACATGGAATGATTTGCCGAGTTGCAACGACAATGTTTCGACAGATATGTTCTCTTGGTCTGGTGCTACGCAAACCATTGATAACTTGTTTAATATCATGGAAAACATGGTGACTTTCTATACCATGGAGCCACACGATGATTTATTGAGCGGAGAGCAAGATCATACGTATTGCTTAGCAGAACCCGGTAAGCAATATTTAGTCTATGAGGATGGTGGAGGCTCGTTTGAGATAACCCTTTTTAGTGGTTCTTATCAGGCGACTTGGTTGGATGCCAATAACCTGAGTAACCGCCAAGAGTTCAACTTTATCTCTGGAGGAGGAAGTAGAAATTTTACCACCCCAAATACGGATACGAACTGGATATTACTATTGATCAATGAGTCCGAGGTGCCGAGTGTTCAGTTGATAAGCCCTAATAATGGAGATTTATTTTCACCAGGTGATAACATTGCATTTGAGGCTACAGCGACTATTGATGAGGGTAGTATCGCGCTTGTTGAGTTTTATGCTAATGACAATAAGTTAGGAGAGGACATCACCTCTCCTTATGAGTGGATATGGACTGATGTTGAGGAAGGAAATTATGAGATTACTGCCGTGGCTACGGCTAATTCAGGTGTTAGGTCTTCGTCGTCGGTTACTAGTATTGCTGTAGTTGCGCCTCCGGTATTTAGTTCTGTTCAGGTAAGTCCGTCTGGTACGACTATGGCTCCAGGAGCCACCCTTTCGTTAAATGCCATGGCTATGGATCAATATGGAAATGCGCTTGCCGTTCAACCAGAGTTCAGTTGGAGTTTAATCGGAGAGGGAGTACTAAACGGTAACAGTTATACCGCTCCACTGTTTGAAGGAGGAACCTATACCATTTCGGCCGAAGCTTCTGTTGATGACTTGTCCCATACCGGTACTTCTGAAATCACAGTGTCTCTTTCTAGTGACCTTTTTGCTACGGTTAATGCGACCACGGGCTTAGTATATGAAATAGAACGAACTCCTGTTGAAGGAACATTATACTATACTGACAGACCCTATATGATTACGTCACTTCCAGCTGTTTTAACCAATAGCGAGTTGATACGAACGCCAAATGAGGATAAAGCAAATGTCTCGGGTAATCTGGTGTCATTTGATATCATTAGTGATGCTACTATTTATGTTGGATATGACAGTCGTTATGCAGCACTTCCGGATTGGATGGCCGATTGGGAGACGGTCGGTGAAGTGGTAGAAACAAGTGATAAGGACTCTGATTTTGTATTGTTCAAAAAGGACTATAATGCTGGAATGGTGAGTGTAGGAGGGAACTTATCGGGAGGAGCTGTCGGTGCCGCCACCAACTATATCCTATTTGGGTCTAGGAAGATATTTGTCGATTCGGTTAAGGTGTCTGGGCTATCACTCAACGTCACGACGCTGAGTATAGATGCTGGCAGTTCTGAGCAACTTGAAGCACAAATAACCCCTTTTAATGCCACCAATCAGGCCGTTACTTGGCTTAGCAGTAATCCAGAAGTAGCAACTGTGGATGCTCAGGGCTTCGTCTTTGGTATGGCAGCTGGCATGTCTACGATCAGTGCTGTGACTCAGGATGGGGGTTATGTAGCTGAATGCCAAGTGACAGTTCACCAAGTAAATATTCCGGTTACGGGCGTTACAATAGAATCTGATGAAATTAATATTTTTGAAACCCAATGTATCCCAGTAGTTGCCACGGTGCTTCCCTCTAACGCGAGCAATCAGTCCGTAAGTTGGGCTTCTGCTGATGAAACGGTGGCAACAGTTGATGACTTTGGATTGCTCTGCGCACAGAACATAGGCTCTACAACATTGACAGTGACCACAAATGATGGTGCTTTTACATATGTGACCGATGTAAACGTTTTACCACAACCACAGAATTATTTGGTTTCTGCAAGCTCCGTATCTGGAAGAACGTACGAGGTGGTCAATAGCTTTACAGTAGGTAGTCGGTTTAGAACCGATAGAAACCATGTTTTGGAAAGAGTGCCGACAGCACTCATGAATTCGGAGATGATCCTGACCCCAAATAGTGATAAGTCACTAACAACCGAAGAGGCGGTAACTATTGAAACTACCGGAAATGGAACGCTGTATGTGGGGTATGATGTCAGAGCTAGCGCACTTCCTAACTGGTTACGTTCGTGGACAGCAACAGGGGATATAATTGAGTCTTCTGATACCGATTTTAACATATTCTCAAAATCCTTTCAAGCTACGACCATTACTTTAGGCGGAAATCGAGCTGCAGGTAGAGTGGGTGGAGGATCCAATTATGTAATCTTCGCTCAAGGAGGTATGCCATCGTCACCAGACGAAATGGTGGAGGTTGTGTCAGTACAGTTGGATGTGCATACGCTAAATCTAGATATGGGTCAGAGTAGTTTGCTGACTGCAGTATTGATGCCGGTTAATGCTACCAATCAGTCTGTGGTCTGGTCAAGTGATGACGAAAGTATTGCCAAGGTAGAAAATGGGTTGATAGATGCATTGGCTCCTGGGACAGTAAATATTATGGTCACCACTCAGGATGGAGGTTTCGTTGATACCTGTGAAGTTATGGTCAATGAGGTGATAATCCCAGTGTCGGGAGTGACATTAAGCCCTCAGAGTGTGTCTGTCTGTGTGGGAAGCCAAATTTCTTTGGAGCACACGGTGTTTCCAATAAATGCCACGAATCCTGCTGTGACTTGGAGCTCTTCAAAGACATCAGTGGCTACGGTAGATCAATTAGGGCAGGTTCAGGCTATTGGTCTGGGAACTGCCCTGATTACCGTGACGTCTGACGATCTTGGTTTTACCGCACAGAGTGTTATTACGGTGACTTCATGTTCTGGAGGTACTCTTGCTTTCGATGATTTTGAAAGTGCGGACTTCAATGGAGGTTCGGGTTGGAGCAATACTTGGGAAGTAACTCAGGTACGAGGTGATCGTGTTAGAGTATTAAATGGCGGTCGTAACTCCACGAAAGCTACCCGTATCGAACATAGTAATTCTATGACCAGGTCCGTTGATTTAGCAGGCGTGAGTAACGCCAATTTGTCCATTGATTTACGTGTTACGCAAAGGGTAGAAGCCACAGATATCGTTTATATAGAAGTCTATGACGGTTCTTGGCATCGGGTCTGGCAACGTACCGGGGCTGTGGGAGATAACCAATGGCAGTCTGTACAAATTAATTTGGCACCGTTCACCATGATCAATGGATTCATGGTGAAGATAGGTGAGCAAGCAGGTGGTTCAGACTTTATTTTTATTGATAATGTAGAGATAACTGGAGAATTTTCTGGATTAAGACGCCAGATTGGAAGCTCGGAGCCAGATATGATTCGTGTTTACCCGACTGTTACAAGCGGTGTGGTGAAGATAGAAGGAGGTAATGTTGCTGATGTGTTGATTACCTCGCCTCTGGGCAAGCAAATGAAGTTCAGGGTAGTGGCCAATAGCGTGGATATTGGGGATTTACCTGCTGGACTTTATCTACTTGAGGTAGACAAACAGGTTTTTAGAATAATTAAAGACTAATACCATTTAATACCACAAATGGTATAAAAAGTACTCGGTTCTCTTTGATCATGTGTTCAGGGGAACTGAGTTTTTTTGTTTTCTGGATTTCGTGTTTACCCTCCTGTGATTTGTGTTATTTGTTGTTTGTTGAATTGCTCATCTTTGATGTATCAGAAATCGTTTCACTATGTCATATGATATTTTTCGAATCAAATCTATCTCGCAGTTGCACGATGCCTTGGGTTTTGAAAAGCCGAAACATCCATTGGTTAGTCTTGTCGATGTCTCTCAATTGATCATTACAGCAGAAATGGTGAATGTGAAAACATCTATTGATATGTATTATATCGGGATGAAAAGTGGTGACTGTGGTCTTCAATATGGCCGTCACCATTATGATTTCACCGAGGGAGTACTTGCATTTCATGCACCCAATCAAGTTTTTTCCGTGACATCCGAGCAAGAATTTGATAAGGAAAGTGGTTGGATGTTATTTTTTCATCCTGATCTTATTCGGTCCACACCGTTAGGTGAAAATATTGACGAATATTCATTTTTCAACTATGAGGTATATGAAGCGCTTCATCTTTCCGAAAAAGAAAAAAGCACCTTAAATGAATGCGTTGTTCGAATAAGGGAAGAGTATAACGAACGAATTGATAGCCATAGTCAGCGTGTGATTGTGTCTTCGCTGGAGCTGTTACTAAACTATTGTTCACGGTTTTACGAACGCCAATTCAATACCAGGACTGCACGGAATAAAGACATCGTAACTCAGGTGGAAAGGGTTTTGAAAGACTACTATAAGGCTGGTCAATTACCAGAATATGGCGCACCGTCAATTCATTATCTAGCCGACAAGGTAAATCTCTCTCATAATTATTTGAGTGACCTTTTGAAAAAAGAGACAGGCCGAAGTGCTAAAGACCATATTAACGACTTTTTGGTAGACAAAGCTAAAAATCTTTTGCTGAGTACAGAAGATTCTATTTCAGAGATATCATACTCGCTTGGGTTTAATTACCCACACTATTTCAGTCGTTTATTCAAAACAAAAACGGGTTTTACCCCTCAGAAGTACAGAGAATTAAATTAAAAACATTAGAGTTATGACATTAATAGACAAGACAAAACCAGTACTGGTAACTGGTGCTAATGGTTTCGTAGCAAGCTGGTTGGTCAAAAGATTACTAGAAGATGGGATCACGGTGCACGCTGCAGTGCGGAACCCGGACAACCATAATAAAATTAGTCATCTAAAAGATGTTGCGGAGAAGGCTTCAGGCACACTTAAGTTTTTTGCTGGTGACCTGATGACACCGGGTTCTTACCAAGAAGCGATGAAGGGTTGCGAGCTCGTGTATCATACGGCTTCACCTTTTACCACAGATGTCAAGGATCCCCAAAAAGAACTTATCGACCCCGCTGTAAATGGTACAGCAAACGTTCTGGAAACTGCTAATCAAGTGGCTTCCGTCAAGCGAGTAGTGGTCACGAGTAGCTGTGCAGCTATTTATACTGATGCAGTTGACACGGTAAATGCACCTAACGGAGAGCTTACGGAAGAAATATGGAATTCTACTGCATCGCTAGAGTATCAACCGTACTCATACTCTAAGACGCTTGCCGAGAAAAAAGCCTGGGAACTGAATGAGGCTCAGTCTCAGTGGGATTTGATCACGATTAACCCATCATTTGTTATGGGGCCTGCGCTAAATCCGCATAATACTACGTCAGAAAGTGTAAGTGTTTTGAAGATGCTTGGTGGTGGTGACATGAAAATGGGAGCACCAAAAATGGGGGTAGGAGTTGTTGACGTTCGGGATGTTGCGGAAGCACATTATCAAGCAGGGTTTGTACCAGAAGCGAATGGCCGTTATATTACTTCTGCGCATAATTCTGATTTCTTGGAGATGGGAACTGTGCTGCTAGAGAAATATGGTGATCGGTTTCCTCTACCTAAAAAGGCATTACCCAAATGGTTGGTCATGATGGTTGGACCGATGACGAACAAGCTGTTTACAAGACCATTTATAAAGAAAAATGTGAATATTCCTTGGAGAGCAAATAATACAAAAATCAAAAAGGAATTGAGTATTTCCTTTAAGCCGCTTCAGGAAACCATGGAGGATTCATTTCAGGTACTCATTGATGAAGGAATACTCAAGGGAAAATAAGCTATATTTTCACCCCTGACGGGTATATCTTAGTCAACGCTCGTTGGTATATTGATATGTCATCGTTAATCGAGAAATTCGTAATGCTTTAAAATTTAATGGTAAATGGAACTAAATGATCACGTTATCGCCTGGGTGAAGGGTGAAGTTTTACAAGGGAAAATAATGCTGGTTTTCGCTAGTGCATTACTGATTATGCTCGTCTTTATACTCAAAGGCGACCATGATTTCTTGAGAGGAATGGCTATTCCACTTGGACTCATAGTCTTACTCATAGGGGGATATGGAGCTTTTCAGGTAATCGCTCGTCCTGGCCATGCTTCTATGGTGAGCAAGTTAATGAATGAAGATCCTCAACTAGCCATTCAAAAAGAGTATGAAAAGGCCATGAAAGATGACAAAGCTTATTCAACCCTTAAACCGATCTGGGCCGTATTAATAGCCTTATCGGTTGGTTTGTACCTATATTTTTCGGCTTACTACTTTAAAGGACTTTCAATTGGATTGATGGGTTTATTTATGAGCGTACTTATTCTAGATAGTGTGTTGCAATACCGGCTGGATGTTTATCTAAAAGCGCTGAAAAGTATGATTTGATGTAAATAACTTGATGTTTAAAGGGTTATTTACTGAAAATAAAGGAAGGCATCTATAGTATTGTCAATAAGAGAAGTCGAATAAGGATCAGTCTTGACCCTAGTTATCGATAAAACAAGATTTTCGATTCATTAAATGAACAACATTTCATTTCTTGCTTCAACTATGAAATAAAAAGTCCCTGTCATATGACAGGGACTTGGGAAATAAATATGCTTAGATGAAATGATTAGTTTACTTCCAAGAATATCTTGGCTCAACAAGTGAAGTTTCATTTCCGTAAAGGTCAACGGCTGATATTTTCAACCTGTAAGTCGAACGAAATTTCGCCTTTAACTCACGAGAATATTGGTTTGATTTTACAGTTCTGTACCACTTAAATCCAGTTCCAATTCCTTCATACTCTGTATAAATTTTATACTCCACAGCTGAGGGAACAGCATCCCAAGTGACGGTCAGTTCTTCATCTCCATCGTGATATGCATAGGCATTGATTGGAGGGTATAGGAACTCAGTAGTTCTTACTGTTTCCATTGAAAGCTGTACAGTACCTGTATTCATGGTGTAGGTCGCAGCCGAAGACCCCGAGAATGAAGTAAGAATAGGACTTCTCCAGTTCAGTATTGCTTGACCAAGGTCATTTGAAGTGGTGGTGTAAGTTACCTTGGTACTATTAGTTTTAGTCGTAGTTGATGATCCTCCGAACTCAGCACCTAATTTGATGATTTTCTTTATTGTACCTTCACCAGTAAGTTTGAAATTAGTTCCCTTAACAGTTGTTAATGAATAGTTTTTTTCGATGGTTGTAGAAGGGTCATATTCAAAAGCTGTGAATAACCACTTATTACCATACTCATTCATTCTCCATCCTTCAAATTCTATAGGATCATCGAACACAAGCTCTTTTACTTCTCTTGATCTTATGACGGTCCAACATCTTCTAAAGATCCACCAACCACTACATTCCGTTCCGTAAGTAATATTTTGAAGGTCGTTTGCCGCAACAGAAACTACTTTCTTAAGCTGACTTATCGAGTTGTCGCCTCCAATAAAGATGGCGGTAAAATGTAATTCCAGATTTCCTTCAGTCCAGTTATTGGAAGCCACGGCTAATCCAGCTGTGGAATTGAATTTAATTGCTGTAATCGCTTCTACAAACCTATTGTCAAAAGACCCTTCTCCGCTAGGATTGTCAATTTTGTAATAAATATAATCTCTGTGCGTACATCCCGAGCAGCCCAACGTCTTTTGATAGGCGTCTCTTATTACAGGGTCTATCAATCCATTAGTAATTGTTCTAGCATTCTCTGGGGTCGAACTCTCTTCTTTCTTTGCGAATGCTGGGCTAATCAATTCATATTCAAATTCGTTTGATTGTATTCGCGCATCAGAAGAAGGACTTCCATTTGAAAGTTTAAACCGTTCATTTTCCTTAAGCACAATTGTAGGAAATGCTGGAGCATATTTTGCCGGTATTATTTCGGAGTTGCCAATACCGTCAAAAAACTTGTTTTCATTCCCATTGTCTATCGCAACAAGAGGAACTTCGTCGTTTACAACATCCCAAGAACTTGCAGAAAACTGGGGTAGCTCAGGGATAAACAGTGTTAACAACGGCAATGAATGCAGTGTGGTCTTAACCTCCTTGCTATTTTCCATTCCTTCAAAAATAGCTTCTTCAACGGTTCGCTTTTCGTCGATCATTTCATTCTTTACTACGTGATAAAGGATGTCATAATCACCATCAATTTGCTCTAAAGCTTTGTCTTTCAGGAATGCTCTAAAATTTTGATCTTCGGCTGCTTTTGCCAAGTGCAGAGCGAAGAGATCTAGACTTTTGGAATTTGTCAACCCATCGTGTCCATCTGATTGACTAGGTACTACTGGATCTTGAAAATTGTTTTCTTGGTCGCAAGAAAAAACAAATAATAACAGTAACAAGATAAGCGAATTTTTTAATGTGTTTTTCATTCTTAGTAAATCATTTATAAAGTTTGTGTGGCAAAAATATGTCTAGGAATTGTTTCGGTTTAGCTGTTCTTGTTTCTAATATGTTAAATCTTGTAAAGCTCACATAATCATTTAGAAATGACTGTTAGAGATGTTTTTTTAGTCTTTTTAAAATTATATGATAATATTTGGTTAATCATTTGTTGTTGAAATATTAATATAACCGCGTAGTTTTGTGCTATACTTAACTGCTGATTTTCTAGTTAATTCCGATTAACGGTTGTTACAAAATGATGTAATTTGGATTTAGAATATACACGAAACGTTACATTCTTAAATAGGATTTACTACATACTTAGAAATGGATCATTTTGAGGGAGAAAAGCTGGTTGCCGAGCTTTCGAATATTAATTTGAGCGTGAAGAAGTAGGCTTTGGATACTTTGTAAATAAATTTGGGCTAGAATTATTATTCTAATAAATTAGACATGGTATTGGTCATATATTTAATAGCAAACCAACTTTTGATTTAAATCATTACCTTTTTCCTAAAACAACCATCAAAAAATAGTCATACTCAATCAAAGTTTATGAAAATAGCCATTCTAGGTTGCGGCTATGCAGGATTATCGGCGGCACTTGCCTTTAAAAACCACGAGGTTGTCTTATTTGAACAGTCTTCAAAACTGTTGCCAGTGGGGGCTGGAATTTTACTACAACCTCTGGGTCTACAGGTGCTGAAGGCCTATGGACTGGAAGAAAAAGCCCTATCAATCGGTGACCAAATCTTAGGATTATTTGGCGTGAATGACAAAGATAAGCCCATACTGGATCTTCGATATAAAAAGTATGCCCCCAACTTATTCGGTACTGGCATCCATCGCGGACATTTGTTTCTTACCATGGCTGATGCCTTGACTGAGCAAGTAAGTATTCGGCTTGGTGAAAGAGTTGAAAAGGTCTTCTTTCAAGGGGATAAGTGTCGCTTCATCAGTAACGAGGTATTGTATGAAGATTTTGATCTGGTAGTCATCAGCAACGGTGCCAAGTCAACATTCAGAAGTGTATTGCCTGGGTTTAAGTATCAAAGAGAATATCCTTGGGGAGCATTTTGGGGGATATTTAAGAATTATGAATTTGATAAAACAACTCTATATCAGCGCTATAGGGGCACAAAGGAGCTCCTTGGATTATTGCCTTGTGGAATAAATCCGAGCACCAAAGAAGATCTTATTAATTTGTTTTGGAGTGCTCGCAAAGACGATTTAAGGGAAATAATGGATGATGGTATTGACGTTTTTAAGGAGAAGTTAATAAGTTTCGAACCACTATCTGAGCGCGTGATACAACAAATTCACAGCTTTGATGATCTGGTGTATACCACTTATCAGGATGTTTTTTGTAAACATTGGCATTTTGGAAATGCAGTATTTATTGGAGATACTATACATGGAATGAGTCCACAACTTGGAATAGGTCTTAATATGGCTTTGTATGATGGGTATCTGCTAGGTGAAGTTGTAAATCAACCCCGGTTTAATTTACAGCATCTTGGGTATCTTAAGAAGTATAGATCTAACCAAAATTTATATTATCACCTCACCTGCCAGCTATTAACAAGATTCTTTCAATCTGACTTTTCGCTATTGGGGAATTTTAGGGACTTGATATTTCCTGTATTCCCAAAAATACCTTGGTTAGACAGGCTTATGATTGATTCCTTGTGTGGATATAAGACAGGGCTGGTGCACTCAAGTACTCCTGAACAACAAATGGCTAACTTTATAAGCTGGTTGGCTGATAGATGAGTTGACTGTCAAATTCAATAAAGCAAACTAGAGGAATATTATGAATCGATTTCAGGGTATTTCCAGTCTTGTCAGTTGTTGAAAGTTGCTATGATTTAACTACCTAAACCTTGGACCGAAGAGAAAATACATGGTCAGCTCCTTATCTGGTTGGCTTGCCTAAAGGTTCGTGATATACCTGTAAATTGTAATTTTTCGGAAGTAAAGTGTTTCCAATTATCTGTAGTTATTTGTAAATATTGACTTGTGTTAACTTGTTAATGTGATTTTTTTAAGCTTATTTGTGCTTTTGATAAGATGTTGTCAAAATAGTATTTATAAACTCAATCAATTTCCATTTATGAGTCAATTTAGAACAAGACTTGTAATAGAGGAGAACATGGATAAAATCAACTATCATAGTAAGTTACTGTGTATAGGGTCAGACTTTACCATGGATATAGCCTCTTGCCTTCGACGTTACGGATTTACCTATAAAGCAAATCCATTCGGTACGATTTATAATCCTATTTCGGTATTTAAACTTCTGAATATTGCCGCTAATAGTAATTCGATTGACGAAAATCTTATTACGGAGACTAACGGTGTATGGAATCATTACGACTTCCACTATCAACTGTCATCAACCACGCGAAATGGATTAATGTCAGATTTGGCCGTTGCGGTGAGTCAAACGAACAGTTACCTAAAGGAGACTGATTTTTTATTTGTGAGCATGGGATCGGCATTTGCCTATCGATATAATAACGAAAGCTACGTGGCCAACTGTCATAAGTCCAATCCTTTTTTATTCGATAAGGTCTTATTGACTCCTGAAGAGATCGTGGAAGAGTACCGAAAAGTGTATCCTGCCATTGAAAACATCAAGAATGTCATCTTTGTGATTAGCCCAATCCTGTTTTCGGGAGATTCAATTGCGGTAAACATGGTGAGTAAGTCAGTATTGCGGCTGGCATGTCATATGTTACTGGATGAGTTTCCGAATACGCGTTATTTCCCGGCCTATGAGATTCTATATCATGACTTGAGAGATTATAGATTTTATCATAAAGACCTTATTCACCCAAATGACATTGCCATGGAATATATTTTCGAGCGATTTGTTGAGGGATATGTTGTCAAGGATCTTCACGAAGGCATTCAAAAGGCAAATGATATTATACAGTCTTTAGCTCAATTGCCCTATAATCCTCAAAGTCAGATTTTTCAACAACATTTAAACGAGGCCATTACTCAACTCGATCAGCTGAATTTGGCTATGGATATAAAGCATATCAAAGAAAAACTAAGTGTCGAGTTGCTCAACTAGGTTCCGTTTTTCAGAGCCTAGCCAAGTCTTGTGTCAGTTTTGAAGGGACTTTGAAAGGTCAATGCTACCTAACGAGAAAAGGTTTATGTCATGAAATCCATGCGATAGTCTTAGTTCGGATGACGTATTATTGGGTTTTAAATCAGCTGGTATTAAAAGGTGATGAGTCTTTACATAGCGTGGAAACACTTTTATCAAATAGCTTGATAGAAGTGTTTCCGCGCTTAATCAAATAAAAAATATCAGTTACATGGACTTGACTTCGTCCACTAGCTTCTGAATAGATTCTTTGGCATCTCCAAATAGCATTTTTGTCTTATCATGGAAGAATAGCGGGTTTTGAATTCCAGCATATCCTGATCGCATACTTCTCTTTAAAACCACTACATTTTCTGCTTCCCAGACTTTTAAAACAGGCATGCCATAAATAGAGCTGGATGGATCATCTTCAGCAGAAGGATTAACGACATCGTTGGCACCTACTACCACTACTACGTCAGCTTTGGCGATAAAATCATTAGCCTCTTCGAGATCCAGTAGCTTAGGATACGGAACGTCAGCCTCAGCCAATAATACATTCATATGTCCTGGCATTCGCCCCGCAACAGGATGAATAGCGTACCTTACTTCTACGCCGTTGGCTTCCAGTAAATCGTCCAGTTCCTTACAAATCTTTTGTGCTTGTGCCACGGCAAGCCCGTAACCAGGTACAAAAACCACTGATTTGGAATAGAATAACTGAATGGCCGTGTCATTAGTGGAGGACTCTTTGACCACCAGATCACCTTGTGCTTTTCCTCCCGCTGAAGTGCTAGCCCCAAACCCTCCAATCAGGACGTTAATCAAGGAGCGGTTCATCGCTTGGCACATCATAATGGTTAGGATCGTTCCAGACGCTCCAACCAGTATTCCACCTACAATCATTAGGTTATTGGAATAAATAAACCCCGCAGCGGCAGCGGATAATCCAGTAAATGAGTTGAGCAATGATATCACCACTGGCATGTCGGCACCACCAATTGGCGCAACAAACGAAAAACCATATACCAAGGTAAGTCCCATCAAGATAAGAGCATTGGCATTGGTCAGTTGACCTTCGACCATAAGGATATACGATGTAAACCCAATGATTCCGGCCAGAATAATTAAGTTGAGGATGTTATGTCCTGGAAAAGTTACTCTACTGTCGTTGACAATACCTTGTAGTTTACCATACGCCAGTAAGCTCCCTGTAAAGGCAATTCCACCTATTATCAAGGCCAGAATGGTAACCGTCGGCTCTCCTGATGTCATGGCAGAACCGTTATCTCTTAGTTCCACCATAGCCAAAGCTACAGCACAGGCCCCTCCAAGTCCATTAAAAATGGATACAAGCTGTGGCATGTCTGTCATTTGAACCTTTTTTGCTGATACTAGCCCAATTACGGATCCAATCATTAAGGCTCCAAATACCCAGCCATAATTGTTAGAGGCCTCCGCTAAAGGAGATATCATGGAAGCCACAATGCCAAGTCCCATACCAACAGCACTGAGCATATTCCCATGTCTGGAGGAATTAGGATGACTTAATCGCTTGAGCCCAATCACGAACAAAACTGTTCCGGTTAGGTATAAAATATCTATTAATGTATGATTCATTAGTGTCTTAAAATCTATTGGTGATTACTTCTTTTTCTTGAACATGTCCAGCATACGACCCGTAACAGCGAACCCTCCGACGACGTTGATCATACCAAGAATGACGGCTAATGAGCCTAGAATGAGGCTGGTTAGGTTATCTGAATCTGTTTGGCGAATAAACAATATCGCTCCAATGATGACGACACCACTAATGGCGTTGGCACCGGACATCAGCGGTGTATGTAGGACAGTAGGAACCTTGGATATTAGCTCAAAACCAAGAATGATAGTAAATATCAACAGGTAGATGAATAACAGATTATCTTTTATTAAGTCAAATATTTCAGTCATGATATAGGTTATTTAGTAATTAAGGATTCGGAAATAATTGGATTTTCCAGGTCTAAAACGATTTCACCGTCTTTCACTAAGATTTTCAAAAAATTCACCAAGTTATTGGCGAATAGGGTAGAGGCATCTTGAGGCATTTGATCCGCTAAGTTTGAATTGCCAATAATTGTAACCCCTTTGTGGGTAACCACTTCGTTATCCACGGAAAGCTCGCAGTTGCCACCTGTAGAGGAGGCTAAGTCTACAATGACAGAGCCAGCTTGCATATGTTCTACCGTTTCTTGCGTGACCAGTGTTGGAGCTTTTCGTCCACGTACCTGAGCCGTGGTAATAATGATATCTGCCTTCTCAGATTTTTCTTTTACAATTTGTCGTTGCTTTTGAAGAAACTCCTCTGACTGCTGAACGCCATACCCTCCGGCACCTTTGTCTTCAGCGGCACCTTCTACTTCGATAAACTTTGCACCGAGACTTTCTACTTCTTCCTTTGAAGCACTTCGGGTGTCAAATGCCTCTACTATTGCTCCCAATCGCTTTGCTGTGGCTATCGCTTGCAATCCAGCGACAGCCGCTCCGAGCACCAGAACTTTAGCTGGTTTAATAGTACCTGCTGCAGTTGACATCATAGGCATATATCTAGGTAGGTAGTTACAGGCGGTTAGGACTGCTTGGTAGCCTGCAATTGATGCCATGGACGACAATACGTCCATTGACTGAGCAATGGTCGTTCTGGGAATCATGTCATAGCTAAATGCAGCTAAGCCCAGTTCTTTGAGTTCGTCGATGATGGTTTTGTCCGAAAACGGTTGAAAACCAGAAAACACATACTTATTACGTGAGATCTCTTGAAGAACCTCCTTGTCCGGTTTCGAAACGAATGCGATTAGCGAGGAAGAGGCGATTACCTCGTTCCGCGTTTGGATAGTTGCTGAGCCTTCGAAGTCTTTGTCGGAGAAATGGGCGTTATGGCCTGCTCCAGATTCGATAAGTACCTCCACACCAATAGCTTTTAGTTTTTTGGCAGCACTAGGTGTCATGGCAATGCGATTGCCATTAGGCTCATTCAGAATGCCTAATTTCATAAATGATCAGAATTATGATAAGTCAAATTGGTGCTCGACAAACAGTTGGTCCGTTTGATCAAACGCGCGCAAAGTTGAGATAATTTATGAGTAATGCAAATGAGTCTTCATATGTTAAAAAGTCATTTAAAATGGTGGGAGGCAAATGCATAGAGATTGTTTTCAAATAGGTAAATCAAAGATGGTCTGAAAGGCATATTGTTAATCATTCGAATTCACTTTAATTTTGCCTTGTGATACTGAGAACGATAATTTTAATTTTACTATTTGTAGGCTCTTACGACAACTGGAGTCAAGTGCGCACCGTGAGGTCCGTGCCTCTGAATTATACTATTGACTTAGCTGATCCGTTGAAGCAGGCTAAAAGTGATGTTAAGAAAGCAAAAGGAAAGCCAAAAGAGGTCCGAAAGAAGCTTAAAAAGGACGCTAAAGAGAAGCTAAGGCAAGAAAAACAAAAGAGACTTGGGTTAAATCGTTTGTATGCAAACAAACTTGATAGCTTACGTGGGATCAGAGAGGCTAAGGTTAAAAATAGCATTAAGAATAAAGCACAAGAGTATGTGGCAAATGGCCAAAATACTGACTTGGAATCTTTACCCATATCGAATAAGGACAAAAAAAGATTGAAAAGATTAAAGGATGCTTATGGACAATATGATTTCCTGGGTAATGCTGAAAGTCGAGATTCAATTGCTTTAACCAAAGCAGGACAACAAACAAAAGCGGTTTTAGGCAAGCAAAATGAATTCAATAAGCTCAATGCAGAAGTCTTAGAAAATGCCGAGCAACTAGGTTTTGCAGATTCCATCGGTAGCTTCAATTTATGGGATAAAATCAAAAGCGAAGAAGACTCAATTGTTTTAAAGAAAGCCAAGCAAAAGTGGAATGAGGTTGTGAAAGATCATGAAGATCTAAACAAATCTAGGAGGAAGGTTCACCAAGAAACGAAAGGTATAAAGCAACCGGATTCCACAAATCTCAAGAAGTTGAAGCGTTGGAAAGGTAATAAGAAGACTGCGGTAGAGAAGTTGAAGGCATCTAAAGAAATAAAAAAGCTGAAAAAGAAGCTGATAAAGAATGACTTATTAGACAGCGCTTTATTTAATCCCACAAAGGGCTTTGACAAAACGGAGTTAGATTCCTTGATAAGTTGGTCAAATGATAGCACAAAGTCAGCAGCTGAAAGGTACGTGAATCAGTATACCGGTGTGGCTACTAGGGCATATGAAAGTAAGTTGAATAAAGAGTTAGGAGGGGGCGAATGGGCCAAAAACTTACCACAGTCAAATTCGGATCTCGGTAATGCCCGAAATGCGCTGACCCCCAAAGAAATTGAGAATTTACGTAGCATGAGGCAAGGAAAACTAGACAGAACCGCGCTTGATGAGTATAAAAAGCCGTACGTAGACCACTTCGCTGGAAAAGAGGAGCAACTAGATAAAGCGGCATTAGTATTAGAAAAGGCGAGAAAGAAAAAAAGTAATATGGATGTCGTGAAAGATATACTTGATCAAGACACGGCAAGTCATAAACAGAAGAATTTTAAGGAAAAACTTGATTTTGGTGGGTTTGTGACTTTTACAAACCGAGAGGGTCTTGGCATTATTGCCTCCCCATTTGTTAGTTATGCGCTTACAGGTAAATTTTCTGTAGGAATTGGTGGTTACTATGAAAGGTCCAGTGATAAAAAAGCAATAGGGTACATGACTTTCTTACAATATCGATTGCCTCGTTCCTTCTTTTTGCACTCAGAATATCAATTCATAGATGGGCAGATTGAACAGCAAAACGCAATCTCCTCAGCGTTTGATTTTCAGACAGATACCTATTTCGTGGGGCTAGGACGAACTTTGGATATTAAAAACGGGTTTAAATCGAACATTCTATTGTTATACAGGCTGGGAGAAGATCATCGATCGAATCGTTGGGATCTCCGGGTTGGCTTTTCATTTTAACTCAAGACCATTGAAATTGAATGATATTGTATTCAGGTTGCTCTTATTTGTCAAAAGATAAGTTTTACCGGATAAAACATTAGTTAATTTCGATAGGTAAAATTGGTGGTTTAGGCATTGAGCGTTAATTTTGTAATTATTTTAACAATTAACAAACATGAAATTAAATAACGTTAACCTCGGACTAGCCATTTTAGCAACACTTCTGGCTATATTTTCTACGATATCAGTACTCACAAAAGAGACCAAAGTGGCTTACGTTGATTCAGTAAAGCTAATGGACGGCTATGATGGGATGAAGAAGGCAAGAGAAGCGTATAAAAAGAAAGCTAGTCAGTGGCAGGCAAATGTAGACACACTAACCAAGGAGGTACAACTCGCTATAATGGATTACGAGAAACAGGTGTCCAAAATGACAAAGAAAGAACTTTCGTTGACCAAAGAGGTGATCAAGAACAAGCAAGAAAAACTGGCCAACTATCAAAGAGCTATTCAAAGTAAAGCCCAACAGGAAGATGCAGAAATGACCCAGCAGGTGCTAACGAGGGTGAATGGGTTGATTAAAGATTATGGTAAGGCGAATGGCTACCAGGTTATTTTTGGAGCTAATGGTTCTGGAAATATTATTTATGCTGTTGATGCTATGGATATAACTGACGAAGTACTAAAGGTGCTGAACAGCGATTATAACGGACTTTAGTTCCTTCTTCTATAAACTCAGTTTATGGTGTCCATGAGAACTATGTGTAGGTTGAAAAGTATATTCGGCTACTTTATTTTGACAATTATTTTATCCGCATGTGCAGCAAATTTTGCGGATGAGCAGGGGATAAAAGACTATGTGCTTGATGAAGATAACGGATTAGTTAAATCGAGAAAAATAGGTGACTTTTCGTCGAAGTTGACCTATCGACCATCAGATTTGTTTATTGCGCAAGAACTGGACGGTATTACTTCAGATAAAGATAGTTCGTATGCTCAAAACGTTAACCAGTTACTCAACAAGTACAAGGACTATTATTACTTTGTTTGGGAAGTCTCCTATTCCACAGATCAAGGAGAACATGAAGCGTTATACACGACTGGGAGAGAAGGATTTAGTGAAGTACTACAGCGACTATCGTTTCGAATGCATGAATATGCCAACTTAACGAGTAGTGCGAATGATACTATTCCGGTAGCAGATGCGATTTTCCCCAGGACGTATGGTATGGGCTCAGCGTCCACTATATTAATGGTATATGCCAAGAAAAACTTAGACCCGGAAGCAAAGTGGATTTCAATCAACATTAATGAGTTAGGTCTTGGACTTGGCGATCAGAAATTTCGATTTTCGGTTGAGCACATGGAGGATGTTCCAAGATTGAAACGCTTAAAGCGTTTTTTGAATAATTAGACTTTTTAACGAATTACTGTTGACAGCACTTCATTATTTGTAATAAATACTGAAAAGCGTGATGTCTATTTACCTCTAGTTTTATGAATCTACTTAGAAAACACACCAAAGTTGTTGCTATTTTTCTTTTAATAAATGCTGTACAGTTTGTATTTGGCAATAGTGTTGCATATGCTTTGACCAGCGGACCATCAGCGCCGGAAGCAACCAGTTTCGAACCAATAGACACTAGTGATATGGTGAACTTGAACACTGGAGATTTTACTTATAATATTCCTTTGATCGAAGTTCCTGGTCCAGCGGGTGGTTACCCACTTGGGTTATCTTATCACGCTGGAATTCAGCCTTTAGAAGATGCTTCGTGGGTTGGTTTAGGTTGGACTCTGAACCCCGGAGCGCTTAACCGATTTGTAAGAGGGACACCCGATGATTGGAATGGTACGCTAAACACTGATCGCGTTTATTGGGCGGGAGGAAGAACCAACACTTTTTCCATTGGATTATCTTTAAGTGTAGCTGGGGTAGTAGGTGTTTCCGGGAACTTGGCTATATCCAATGATACGTATAAAGGGTATGGTACAGGAGGTAGTGTTGGACTGGACATATCGGTTACCAAAGAATTGGAAGTTTTAAAAAAATTATCCAAGGTAACCAAAAAGAAGTACAAATTATCTGTGGGTGGAAACGTTGGAATATCAGTTTCTCATGGTCCTTATGCGGAGTCAGATGATATAAGTACTGAATTTCATGTAAACGCTATAGCTGGTTTATCCGATGATAAAAAAACATGGAAAAAAACGGCATCCATTGGATGGTCTACATCTAAAGGATTAAACTATTCACAAGGGATTAGTGTGGGTTTAGATAAAACGGTAGGGTTGTCATCAAAGATAAGTGCTTCAACTAAAAAAGGCATTCAGGGTTCTGCTGATCTTAGTTACATTACAAAAAAAGGAACATCTTTTCCCTTAACTGGTGTATCCATCTCCGCTACTGGAGGTAAGGCAAGTACAAGTATTGGAGGGGTTTCTTCGGTTAACAGTAGTTCTCTGGCCGGAAATATGTCTACAACAAGTAAAGGGTTTAGTTTCCCAATTCCAATTTGGCCAGGAGTTTTCTCACTGTCCATTGGTTGGGATCAGCAAAGATATTGGATAGATGAAACAGAGCACTCTAACTTATTTGGTGGCTTATATCAACCAAGTGCCAATATTGCAAGTAAAGAAGGGGATTTTGATTTCTTTGATAACAATTCTTTTGATTCGTACACAACTTTTGACCAAAGTCAAGAATCAATCGATTTAGAAAAGGGAAGTAGTCATGATTTTGGGTTAGCATTTATGAATTATGACAACTATATGGTAAATGCTCAAGGGATAGGAGGAAGCATACAGCCCTATCATTTTCAACAATATACACCCCGTAAGAATCTTCGTGAAGTAGAGAAAAAAGAGGTTAAGAAGTTTTTGAGAACGGAAACAGAGGTAGTAACTAAGCGGTTTGTAAGCACAGATGTTACTCCTATGAAGGATTATGATAATAAGCTCCAGTTTCGTTTTATGAATGATTTTTCGAATAAATATAAATACGATTCTCCAGACTTCACGGCCACAGGAAATAAAATAAATAAGTATGACTTTGAGTCAGTACTACCAGAGACAGGTCTTTATCGTGAGGACATTAATAAATTGGTTAGCTCTAGAGCCATTCGTTACTTCACAAATCAAGAGATTTTAAATGGTGAAAGTTTTAAGTATGGTTTTATTGATACTAAAGCGACTGGTTTTGTAAGAAGAGGCAACGACGATACACGTAAAAGATACTCCAAAAATGGTGATAAAATTGGTGGCTTTATGATTACCAATGAAACGGGTGTTACCTATCACTTTGCTTTGCCCGCCTATAATTATCGTGAATATCAAGAATCTAAGAACCGAGATAATGATTTTGATATTAAGAATTATAGCCTAAAAATAGAACAGTATGCTTACACTTGGTATCTCACTGCTGTCACTGGTCCAGATTACGTGGATAGAAACAACGATGGATACGTTAATCCAGGCGACTGGGGATATTGGGTGGAGTTTGATTACGGTAAGTGGTCAGATGTCTACAAATGGCGAAATCCCTTTAGCGGCGCGCATATAGATATCGACGCCAATTTCGAGAATTTCTCTTCTGGTCTGAAAGAATTATATTATTTGGACGCTATTAAAACCGCTAGTCATACCGCCCTATTTATTAAATCTCCTCGAAATGACTCTAAATCTAGAAAAACAGCTCCGGACTTTGAGCATGGAGCAAGTATATTAGATCAAGGACAAGATGACACCAATAATAGAAAATGGAAGGATGACTTTGTCTATCATTACGATGAAATGAGCTATAACTGTGAATGCCATTATCAAGTGAAAGATGAAGAGACCGGTCTTAATTTAGACGTTGAAAGAGCAACTTTATCATACAAATTAGATCAGGTCCAAGTAATGAAACTTGATAAGATTGTTTTAATGAAAAATAATCTTATCCAAGATGCTCTTGATAAAACCAAAGGAAATGAATTTTCAAATAGCGTTCCTGTCAATTGGGTTGTTCATTATGATAATTCAAATAATTTGGAAGTTGAAAATAAGTGTGACCATTCAGTACTAACATCTAAAACTTTTGTCTATCATGAGCCCAAAAACGTTTTAGATATTGGAGATTTTGGAGATAATCTATCTGAAGTATTAAGTCGATCCGTTGAGTCAATAGATTTTCAAACCAATTATAGTCTTCGGAACGGAGCTTTGACATTAAATTCAATACAGCAACTTGGTCCAAATGGAGCTATTGCACTTCCAAAAACGATATTTGGATATGGATGCAACCCGAGGTTGCCGCAAGGTAGTACAAAGAAGTACGTTGATTCTTGGGGAATGTATAAGAGCAGCGGTAGAATTCAACAGTGTGGTCCAGATGCCGGAGCCCTGTTAGATCATGATAATAAACATCATGATCACTATCATGCCTGGTCTTTAGATCATATTAGAACAGGAACTGGAGGAGAGATTAAAATTAAATATCAACCAGATGAATTTAAAACCGCAGTCTATGGCGGTAAAGTAATGTCGGTAGTTGGAGCAGAGATATTTGATGAATCAACAAATACCGCAAAAATAACTTTTTCGAACTATCATGATACAAGACCATATAGAGAATCTCCTAAAACTAACTTTGTCTTGAAATCAATGTTAGCCAAGGAGTTTACTGATGTATTGGTTTATGATTATGAAGCTGATGATTCCAATCCTGTCATTGGTACTCGAGATGTTTCTGCACCTTCAGCAGAGTATGCGTTCGAAGAGCATGATGTTATAAAAATAGTCACTGGAGAAACTTTGGGCATTAATGAATTCTTAGTGACTAGTCCAAATTTAATTTCCGCACTAAAGCAAAGTGGAACGAATCAAACATCTGAGATACCTTGGAGTAGCTACCAAGGCCCTCTCAAAAATATGTTTACTGCTATTCCTGTCGGTTATAAATCTATTGTTAGGCGTCAATATAAGAACACAAATAGAACATTAGTTGCTGGGGGAATAGAAGTCGAAGTAGATAAGACCGAAAAAGGAAGTGGACTTAGAGTCAAATCGTTATCGATAGATGACCCATTCCGGGATGTTATACATACTACTTATTATGATTACTCTGATCCAAATGATGCTGATGGTGAAACTTCTGGCTATACCTCATATATACCAATGAGCTTACCAAGAGCGGATTTTAAATTTCCAGATACTGATAACTACAAAGAGTATAAAAGGTATTATTGGTCTAAACCTTCTTTAACTTGTTCTGATTGTTATGAAGGTCTAGTAGAAGTCTCAAGTGATTTTAATCTCGAAACGATAGACCAAAAAACATCAGAATTCGATGGAGTTCGATATAAGAAGCTTTTGCGCCAAATTTCCCTAACCCCTCATTTACCTGCACCAGGTGCAATGTATGGTTACGTAACAACAAGTGAAAGTGTTACCGTACGTGGCGTAGAACGCTTTAATCCTTACAAGTCGAGGCATGAATTTCAAGTATTCCATAAAGGAATGTTGGGAACTATTAGGCTTAGTGGTAATGAAACCAATCCCACTTTTAAACATAAGCTTGTGGCCATGAAAGATTTCACCTTAAGTGTTGGTGAATTAAAAAGTATAACGCTCTTAGATGAACATGATAGAAAAGTGTCCAAGTCTGTTTATCATTTCCTTCATGACGACGCTGTCGCAGAAAATGTTACGAATGATGATCCTAATATAGAAAACGATTTTGAAGCTTTGGTAGATATATACGAACCGAAACTGTCTTCGTTAGGGCATAATGGGATAAATGGAGACCAAGGTGTAATTCATGAAACTTTTGTAGATGGTAAGATTATTCATAACACCCCTCTAGGTGATAAAAGATATTATTCAGCAGTTCGATTAGAGAAGTATCCTTCTGTGAATGTTGGAGAAACACATATCAATTATAAAACAGGTTCTAAAACTAGAACAGACAACATCTCATTTGACTTTTATACTGGAAGTGTTACACAAAACATGGTTACAGATGACTATGGAAATAAATATATCACGGAAATATTACCAGCATATAGTGTTGATTACGGCGAAACATACGTAGGTATGGGACTCAAGGATATGGATTATAAGAAAAAAAATATGTTGGCTCAAACAGCTGCTAGTTACACATATAAAGTTAATCCAGAATACATACCTCATTCGGGTGATGATTGGAAATCCTCAGATAATTTATTGGCCGCAATTGGAGGAACCGCCGATACTTGGTCAACTGAAATTCCTAATATTCAGGCAGAGAAGTTAACAATTGAAATTTCTAGTTACCTGCCAGGTCAAGCCACTATAAAGTGGCCTTATCTAAATCGTCCTTTGAACGTTGGTGATAAATTTGACGTATTCGTGGGGTCAACCGTGTTTAAGGCAAGGGTTAATGCATTCTTTGGTAACTTCAATGATGATAACCTATCTTATAGCATCAAGTTCTTAAATCAGGCGCCTTCGTTGACCTCTTCCTATTCATCTTATTCTATTGAACATAGCGGAGTATATCAAATAAACAACAACTATTCTTTTATCGGGATTCCTGGGATCGGTACTAATAGGGATGGGTCTTATCCATTAGAAAATTTTTCGGAATTCAATAACTGGACTGGTGTTCAAGAAACAATAATTGGATGGCAAACGAATTCTGCGATAACCTTGGTAGATAAGTATTCTCATATCTTAGAGAAAAAAGACGTAAACGGTCAGTTTTTGGCAACTAAGATGAATATGGATCATGTTTTAGTGAAGTCTACCGTAGCAAATGCAAGTTATAACGAGTTTGCTTTTAGTGGTGCTGAGGAAAGACGTATTAGGTCAGGAGATATTAAGGATCTCGGTGGTGGAATTATACAACCACATGGTTCAAGAATAAAGAATAGTACAGAATCTCATACAGGTGACTACTATATACGCACCACTGGCGGTGGTAAAGCATTTGAGTTCACTACTTCTTCTTTGCATAAGGGTCGTTCATATTTGGTACAAGTTTGGACCACCAATCCAAATGGACTAGTTATTGATAGTGATCAATCAGGAATGATGGGAGAATCTCATATTGAGCTAGGAAGGGCAGAAGGTACTCCTTGGTATCTAGTTGAGCGAACATTTCAACCTACCGAATCAAGTCTTTTAACCAAGATATGGGTCAGGGGAACTACAGGTAACAATATTCGATTTGATGATTTTAGAGTAGTTCCCAACGATGCGGCCATGTCAAGCTATATATATGATCCAATCACTGACAGGTTGGTTTATATATTGGGAGCAGATCATACGTTTTCGAGATATGAGTATGATGCCGCGGGTAGACTTATAGATACTTATAAAGAGTCCTTGATATATGGTATTAAGCATATTACTAGAAATAGTATAGATACTGCCCATTTCGAGCGAATTGATCCAGTAAAAGCTGCTAAAAGATAAAAGACTTGAATTATGAAACTGTTATTGACAAAAGGATTACTATTCTTTTTCACCTTCTTATGCCTCTTACCGGCGCAAGCTCAAATCTTAATTGAAGGTGGAGATGGCTATTTATATGTGTGAGAAA
>CAYMST010000021.1:0-12378 GCA_964393115.1 uncultured Roseivirgaceae bacterium
TCTCATCATTCAAGGCTATAAACTGATTTACCGAGTTTAGGGCGTTGAAAATAAAATGAGGGTTCATTTGACTCCTCAGCGATTTCAGTGCAAGCATCTGTCCTCTAATCTGACTCTGCTTTGCCTTTCGGAATATTAACCATGCACCAATCAAAGAAAGGACTAAGACGTTACAAAGTCCGTATATTACGAACTGCTGGAACCGAATTTGACTGGTTTGTAAGGAACGGCTGGTTTCTTCAAGTTCATACTCCTTTTCATCTAAAGCAAGGTCCTTTGTGAATGCTTTTATATCCTTTTGCTTCAGTAGTACGCTTTCTTTCTGTTTGATCGCCAATAGCCTGGAGGTATTTAGACTATCTATGGCCATACCGTACTTCTTATAGTAATTGATAGACTTTTCCTTATCACCTGTCGCCAACCAAATTTCTGCCAGAGATCGATATACCTTGGATAGCTCGTCATAGTTTTTGAGTGATAAGGCTAAAGCTGCCGCATCTTCAAGTTCCTTAATTCCTGATCTGGTTTGCCCTGTTTCAACGTATCGATCACCCAACTTTTGTTTCTCGATAACAACTTTAAGTGGTTCTCCTTTTGCCGCGCTCGATTTAATTTTTTGTGAACGAAGTAGAATCTCTTCCTGAACTCGATTTTGTCGTTGATAGGCGTTGATTAGTTCATCATTAGACTCTTCCAAAAGATCGTTACTTAATGGTGCTATATCTGATTCCGCCTCAATAGCCTCCTGAAATAACTTTTCTCCGGCTTCTATTTCTCCGGACTTTAGTAAAATTCGGGATCGAACCGCCTTTGCTTTTTGGTCTAAGGAAGCATCCTTGTTACTCTTCAAAGATTGCTCTGCTTGATCGATAGAGATTAAGGCCGAATCGAGTTTCTCTAACTCTATGTAATTACTGGCAATATCTAACTGTGTCTGAACGGATTCCCGTTGGTTATCAGAAACCCGCTTCTTTTTTTCTAGATATCTGTTTGCCCGCTTATATTGTTTTTGTTGTGTATGCGCCTTTGCTAAGCCGTCAAGCGCATTGATGTATGAAGTAGTCTCTATGTAATCTGGTTCCAGTTTCTTTAAAGCAATTTCATAGTTCTCAATGGCCAAAGACCATTCTGATAATTGTTCATTTATTCTCCCAATCTGAACGTAGCATCGTGCCTCGTCATACCTGTTTTTTTGGGTGATGCTCAAGGCAAGTGCTTCTTCGACCATGTCTAGTGCCTTAGTTGGATTAGAGACCGCGATGTTTTCTGCCTCTTCAAGAAGTTCGGAAACACTTCTTTCCAGTGTAAGATTTCGCTTCGAAATACTCTTATACCTAGATGCTTTTTTGTCTTGAGCATAGAGCCTATGCTCGGTCCCAATTAGCAGCCATAATGCAGTAAGAAAGTACAACACTCCTCGAATCATGGACACAATATAGCATTTTGAAAATTAACGTAACGGACCAAAACTAGCCGGAAAACCTTTCTCACTAACCCAAATGAACTCTTCACTAAGTGAAAAGTTCTGCTCTCTAAATGGCGCTATTTTCTTTCCTATTAAAGACTGATCTTGGTCAAAAAAAGGAAATAAAACATAGAAATTATGCATAGATCATGTAAAGAGTCATATCGAGTAGGGGTCAGTTTACTTTTGATTTTTGGCTTCCTGACCACAATTAAATTAACGGCTGGAACTACTGATGTAAAACGAAGTCAGAGTAAGCAAGAAATCATGTTAGCGCTTCTGTTGGATACATCCAACAGTATGGACGGGTTAATAAGTCAGGCCAAGTCTCAGCTATGGACTATTGTAAACGAACTGTCAGCGGCCAAATGTTCTGATGGAACTCCACCGGAAATTAGCATTGCGTTGTTTGAATACGGAAACAGCCGGCTACCTGCATCCGAAGGTTACATCCGAATGGTAGCAAACCTTACTGGAGACTTGGATGAGATATCAAAGAAGCTATTTGAGCTAACTACGAATGGTGGTGATGAGTACTGTGGACAAGTGATCAAGCGCTCGATTGATCAGTTGGGTTGGTCCGAATCGAATGCTGATCTTAAAATGATCTTTATTGCAGGCAATGAGCCATTCACCCAAGGATCGGTCAACTTCAGGACTTCATGTGGCATTGCGAAAGAAAAAGGTATAGTAGTCAATACAATTTTTTGTGGGCCATATAATGAAGGTGTACGGACAAGTTGGAGAGAAGGTGCTTCACTTACAGGTGGCTCTTACATGAGCATCGAGCAGGACCGAAAAACAGTTTATGTTCGAACACCATATGATGACAAAATCGATGAGTTGAATACAGCGCTTAACGACACCTATATCTATTACGGTTCTCAGGGGCATGAGAAGAAAGAAATGCAGCGTATTCAGGACAGTAATGCCGCTTCTTTTGGTAAGGAAAATAAAGTTAAAAGAGCCATTTCTAAGAGTTCGCATGTCTATAAAAACAGCAGTTGGGATTTGGTAGACGCCATGGAAGATGAAAGTGATATTATTTATGAGGTGGAAGAGGAGAGCTTACCGGAAGAAATGAAGGGCATGAGTAATGAGGAGAAAAAATACTATGTAAATCAGCAAGCGGCAAAGAGGAAGTCTATTAAGGCAGAAATCAATACGTTGAGTGCAAAAAGAAAGCAGTACATAGACGAGAACCAGCCACGAGAAAACAGTGAGGGGATGTTAGATCAGGCCTTGATTAAATCCATAAAAACGCTTGCTAAAACTAAGAACTTAAGTTTTTAATCCTTCGAGTATTTACCTTGAACTACTAAATTTCGAATAAGGTTTATTTTGAAGCTTTCGTGTTTGACCGATGTAGTATTTGTCAAATTTTTCTGAGAATAGAATTTAAACGGAGAATGACATAAGTACCAGGAGCGGGACTTGAACCCGCACGACCCGAGGGTCACAAGATTTTAAGTCTTGCGTGTCTACCAATTCCACCATCCCGGCATTAATGAGGTGGGAATGTTTGAAATTCTTTTATTTCAAACAAAAAAAATGTGAGCGAAACTCACATTCCTGAGCGAGAGACGGGATTCGAACCCGCGACCCCGACCTTGGCAAGGTCGTGCTCTACCAGCTGAGCTACTCTCGCTTGTTTTAAAAGGACTGCAAATGTAGGGAATGAATTAGATTAAACAAGCTTTTTCTTACTTTTTTAATTCATCAATGTCATTTCTATCCTTAAGCTTTTTGTCTTCAACGTTTTTATTCAAAAATTTATTAAGATCATCAATATTTAAGTTGGTTGTGATCTCTCCGAACTTATCCACAGACATATCAAAGCCATCAAGGTTCTTATGAACCTTGGGCTTTTCTTCTTTATTGGGTGATACTTTCTTTTTCGACATTTATCTTTTCAATTGATGCTAAAATTCTACTAGAAGCCAGTTCCATACCCATAATAGCGATGATCTTCATTAGATCCGGGCCGCCACCTTTTCCGGTTAGCGCTACGCGTAAACTTTGCATGACCGCACCAGGTTTGATTTCATTCTCCTCGCAGACGCCTTGAAATGCCGCTTGGATAGTATCACTGGTTGCATCAGATAACCCTGACAGACGTTGTGCAAACGCTGATAAGACTTCGGCCACTTTATCATTCCATTTTTTCTTGATCACCTTGCGATCAAACTCGTTAGGTTGACTAAAGAAAAAGGCACTCTGATCAACAAAATCTAGTGTAGTATTCACTCGCTCTTGTAGTAAAGAAACGATATCCTCTAGGTTGAAGTTCTGATATGCAATACCCTTGTCGTCAAGTTGCTCTTTTAACTCTTTAGCAAACGTTGTTGGCACTGCATTTTTAATATATTGTTGATTAAACCAAACGGCTTTTTCGATATCAAATTTTGCTCCGGCTTTATTAACACGTTCAAGTGAGAAAATTTTGCCCAGCTCATCTAGATCAAATAGTTCTTGTTCACCTCCGGGATTCCAACCAATGAAAGCCAGAAAATTTACAAAAGCTTCTGGCATATATCCTGCCTCTCGAAAACCTAGAGTCGCATTGTCGTCACCAGTATTCCATGCTAAGGGAAATACAGGGAATCCGTGCTTATCACCGTCTCTTTTGCTCAGCTTGCCCTTTCCATCAGGTTTTAGGATTAATGGTAAATGAGCAAATTCTGGTATTTCATTCTCCCAGCCGAGCGCTTGGTATAAAAGAACGTGAATTGGCGTGGAAGGAAGCCATTCTTCACCCCTAATGACATGTGATATCTTCATTAGATGATCATCTACCACGTTAGCTAGGTGGTATGTAGGAAGTCCATCAGACTTCATGATGACTTTGTCATCCAGAGTGGAAGTGTGAACGTTAACCGTTCCGCGAATCTGATCAGAAAAGCTTATTTCATTCTTTGGATCTACGTTAAGACGGATAACATAAGGCTTACCAGTCTTGATATTTTCTTCTACCTTGTCCTCTGATAAGGTGAAGGAGTTTTTCATGCTCGTTCTAGAGGCCGCGTTATAGGCTAGTGTTGACGACCCCATTTCCTTGAGCTTCTCCCGCATAGCATCGAGTTCTTCAGGGGTGTCAAATGCGTAATATGCATGACCCTTGTCTATGAGATCCTGTGCATATTTTTGGTAGATTTCTTTGCGCTCAGATTGTTTGTAGGGACCATAATCACCACCTACACCCATTCCTTCGTTTGGCATCAAGCCGCTCCATTCAAGAGATTTAAAGATATAATCTTCAGCACCGGGTACGAATCGTGTTTGGTCCGTATCCTCTATTCTGATGACAAATTTGCCTTTATGTCGCTTCGCAAATAGATAGTTGTACATAGCAGTTCTTAATCCACCAATGTGTAACGGTCCAGTTGGACTCGGCGCGAAACGCACTCTGACTTCTTGTTCTGATTTCATCAATTTACCTGTAAGTAATTATTTGTTTATCGGGAACCTCAAAACAGACCCTTCAAATAAGTGAAGGGGATATTCAATTCATCCACAAAATTAGTGCTTACTTTTCGATTTACACATCTGTTAGGAAAAACGATGGCAGTCAATAGAAGTCGCTTAGCAAAAGCCTTTGCCAAGGCTAGCTCGGATTAGATTTTAATTACCCAACTGCCACACAAGAAATTTCTACTTGTGATCCCTTGGGAAGAGCTTTTACTTCAACTGTTTCGCGAGCAGGTGCAGAGGATGCAAAATAGCTTCCGTATATTTCATTGACCGTACCAAATTGGCTCAGATCTGTCAAGAAAATACTTGTCTTAACCACGTCCTCAAGTGTTAATCCAGCCGCCGCTAGAACACTTTTTAAATTAGAAATAACCTGATGTGTTTGCTCTTCGACTTTATTACTTACAATATGCCCTGATTTTGGGTCAAGAGGAATCTGGCCAGATACGTATACCGTAGAGTCTACTTTAATGGCCTGAGAGTATGGTCCAATAGGCTCAGGAGCATTTTTAGTATAAATTATTTCCTTCATTTATTCGACAGTTACGGATTTAGCAAGGTTTCTCGGTTGGTCTACGTTACATCCGCGCATTACAGCGATGTGGTAGGAGAGTAATTGAAGGGGCACAACAGATACCAAAGGCATTAAAGCACTGTGTGTATTTGGAATTTCAATAACAAAGTCGGCCATTTTTGGGATCAAGGCATCTCCTTCGGTAACCACCGCAATGACGATCCCTTTTCGTGCTTTTACCTCTTGTATATTCGAGGCAATTTTGTCGTATGAGCTATCTCTCGTGGCGATTACCACAACAGGCATGTCCTCATCGATAAGCGCAATAGGGCCATGTTTCATCTCGGCTGCCGGATAACCTTCAGCGTGGATGTAGGATATTTCTTTAAGCTTAAGTGCTCCTTCTAGAGCCACAGGGAAGTTATACCCTCTACCTAGATATAGAAAGTTTCTAGCATCTTTAAACAACGATGCGATATGAGCAATTTTGTCATTGGTCTCGAGAACTTTTTCTATTTTTTTCGGAATAAGCTCTAAGTCAACTAATATTTCTCTGAACTCCGTTTCTGTGATGGTGCCTTTAGAACGAGCCGTTCTAAGCGCAATCATTAACAGAACAGTCAATTGACCGGTAAAAGCCTTCGTACTCGCAACACCTATTTCTGGTCCTGCGTGTAAGTAAGCACCTTCATGTGTGGATCGCGAAATCGAAGACCCGACGGTATTTACCACACCAAGAATAACAGCTCCTTTTTCTTTGGCCAATTCTATTGCGGCCAACGTATCGGCGGTTTCTCCAGATTGAGATATCGCAAATACGATGTCTCCTTCATTGATTACAGGGTTACGGTAACGAAACTCAGAGGCATACTCTACCTCAACAGGAATTCTACAGTACTCCTCAAATATATATTCTGCCACTAATCCAGCGTGCCATGATGTCCCACAGGCGACTATTATTATCCTGTTTGCTTCCTGAAGTGCCTTTTCATAGTTGGAAATTCCACCCAGCGTAAGCCTGTTACTCTTAGAATTGACACGACCGCGCATGCAGTCAGAAATTGACTTAGGCTGTTCGAATATTTCTTTAAGCATAAAATGCTCATAACCGCCTTTCTCAATGGCTTCCAATTCCAAATCGAGCTTATGAATGTACGGTGTCTGAGGCTTATCCTTTATATTCTTAATCTCCAAGTTATCACTGGTGACAACAGCAATTTCTTCATCTTTTAGGTACACCACTTCATTGGTGTACTCAATGATAGGAGTAGCATCTGAGGCAATCATATACTCTGATTTACCCAAACCAATCACCATGGGACTACCTTTTCGAGCAGCCACTAATTTGTCTGGTTCATCTTCTGAAATGATGATGACGGCGTACGCCCCGACTATATTCGATAAGGCAATCCGCAAGGCCTCAACTATATCAAGATCATTTTCTTTTTGTATGTGCTCGACAAAGTTGACGAATACCTCTGTATCGGTTTCGCTGTGAAATGTATAGCCTCGTTTTATGAGGTCTTGCTTAAGCGAAGCGTAATTTTCAATGATACCATTATGAATCATGGCGAGCCTGCCACTATTCGAACGGTGTGGGTGTGCGTTGACATCATTTGGTTCTCCATGTGTAGCCCACCGTGTATGACCTATTCCAATGGTTGAATTAAGCGACTTTTCGTTTAAAAGTAATTCGAGGTCGCTTACTTTACCTTTCTTTTTTGAAACATCAATGCCGTTTTGTAAGACGGCAATGCCAGAGCTGTCATAACCTCTATATTCAAGCCTTTTCAGTCCTTTGATTAATATAGGGCACGCTGGTTGATGACCAATGTAGCCGACGATTCCGCACATTTTTTATTCTAAATCTAAGGTCTTTGAATGGAGTAATATACTTTCAGTCTAAACGTAGACCGGTCAAATATAGATCTTTGTATGTTACTTCCCTGAACAATATTAGCCGAACCAGGGAAAACTACTACATTCGACATGTCAAACCGATCAGATTCATCAAGGTTTTTGATCGCTTCGAAAGTCTGCGTAGTGATGTATCTAAACTCCTCATTTTCGAAAGTGACGTTTGATGGGGTTGCTACTCCACCGCTTAACGTGCTAAAACTTGCAGATCCGTCTAACATAGGAATTCCATCTACTTCTTCATTCCAATAATTAAAAGTAATATGGTTAAAACCATCGTATACATCATTTTGAATACCATCCAGTGTAAGTTCAGCCAGATTCAGACGCAAGGACCCGCCGTCAGCATCAACACTACTCTTTACGCTATCAATAAAGTTTAGATAACCAGAAAAATCAACAACCGGATGAATTCCAGCTGCCGGTATGGACAATACGCTATCTCCATAAGCTTCGAAGAACCGAGAGTTTTGAAATTCTGCGTTATTCGAGTTAAATCGAAAATTATTAAATCTCCGAGTGGTGTAAACCCCGTTGCCAAATGCATATACTATGGTGTCTCGGTCACGAAGTCCAGTGTCATCATCCGGAATAAGGTGGTTATAAACAACTTTAACTTGTATTGAATCCAAATCAATGCCTAGCAGTGATGAGCTGCTTGAAGATGAGAAAGCAAATCCCATAATGTTATTGGCTATTCTTCTTCTACTCAGTTCTACATCATCAACAAGAAGCATCTTGACCAATGCTTCGCTTCCCAGCGAATCGAAATAAAGACTGTCAACATTAACCACCGAAAAAGGAGCACCACGTGAGGTATCAGTACTTACTTCACCTTTCGCGACAATAAAATCATTGTGGACTTTTATCGTATCATTCGCACGATAAATGGCATCATCAAATATTGGCTCGGATAATTGGCGAATTACAATTTCGGCTGATTCTTCACCTCCTGTAAGAATCCCCGTGCTTGCTTTCAGCTCTAGATATGCACTTTCAAAGACTGGGCTAAGGGTATCTACGAGGGTGGATGGAACACTTGAATAAGTAAGCTGTGTGTAAGTTGTTGCCACTAGTTCACCAGTGAGATTATCTTGATGGGATCCAAGATAAACGTACTCTGTATTAGTAGTATTGAGGTTCGAGTACCTTATTTGTCTGGTAGGTAATTCAAATTCCTTTACTGCTATATTAAAGGTGCCTGAAGACTCAATTATATCTGAGCCCACCTCGGTAAACTCAGAGCAACTCGTCAATGCTAGGAAGATTCCCAGCATTGACCAGCTTCTTTTTGGCTTAACCAGCCAATTCGTTATATAAATTGTAGTACGAATCCACAAATTCTTCGTTTCCTGCAATCTTCTCGACTTTCTCTCCCTCAACGATTTCACTAATAACTTTTTCTAATCCCTCATTCGATTCTTCATTTCCAACGATGACTGCATCCGCATATTTTGCCCCCATTCTTACAAAACCATTGTAATCAGCAGACTTCAATGGATGAAGCATCTCGTCGTCAATGTCGATCATTTTTACTTTCTGAAGTAAATCGTCGCCAAATTTAAAGCTGAACCGCTTATCATGAACAGTAAATACTGATTTTGATTTCTTAAATATCGGATCGTTTTTATAAGTGGTCTTTAAATAGAGAGGAATTAAACTAGTCATCCATTCGTTACAATGCACTATATCTGGTGACCATCCAAGTTTTTTTACGGTTTTCAACACTCCTTTGCAAAAGAAGATAGCTCTTTCGTCGTTATCCTCATAAAAGTTGTCTTCCTTATCGTAGAAAACTGATTTTCTATGGAAGTAATCTTCGTTGTCTATAAAGTAAACTTGAAGCTTTGCTGTGGGAATGCTTGCTACTTTAATAACCAATGGCTTTTCTTCGTCACCTACGGATATGTTAATGCCGGAAAGACGAACCACTTCGTGTAATCTGTTTTTTCTTTCGTTAATGAGACCGAATCGAGGTACGAGAATTCGGATTTCCATACCTTTTTCTTGCATGGCTTGAGGTAGCTTTCGGACGAAATCGGCTACTTCGGAGGTTTGTAAAAATGGATTGATCTCGCTAGCCACGTATAGGATTCGTAAATTGGACATATTATTGTGAGGTTTATAGTATATCACTAAAATGACAGCAAAATTACTAAAAATAATTAGCCTTTTCAATGTTGGTTTGATTTAAAAATTTACTTTTGTGGCCATTTGCCATGGGGAAAACAACCCAGACATACACAGATATACCTTCCTTAAGAAATCGCTTAAACCAAGAAAAATCTAAAAAATGTACTATTGGTGTCGTGCCAACAATGGGAGCGTTGCATATTGGTCATGAAAAATTGATACTGCAGTCTTTGCAGAAATGTGACGTCACGGTGGTCACGATATTTGTAAATCCCGTGCAGTTTAATGACCCGAAAGATTACGAGAAATACCCAGTTCGAACGCCTGAAGACACGGTGTTTTTGGAAAATCTAGGTGTCGACATTGTTTTTATCCCTACAAACCAGAGTATATACAGGAACCAACCTTCTATTCAATTTAACCTGGGTACCATTGAAAAAAATATGGAAGGCGGTTTCAGAGAAGGCCACTTTTCAGGGGTGTGTCTAATCATTTGCAAACTGTTTAATATCATACATCCAGATTTTGCGTTTTTTGGGGAAAAGGATTTTCAACAACTTAGAGTAATCGAATCACTCGTAGACCAATTGAGTTACCCTATAGAAATAGTTCGTGTTCCGACAGTTCGTGAGGAGTCAGGATTGGCTTTTTCATCTCGCAACAGAAGAATTGTGAAGGAGCTCTATTCGAAGTCCACTCTATTTTATAAATGTCTACTAAAATCAAAAGAAGAAATCTTAAAAGGAAGACCGATTATTCAGGTAAAAGATGAAGTTTTGCACACTGTTGAAGCAACTGAAGGTGTTACACTAGAGTATTTCGAAATTGCGGAAGAACAGGATTTACAGCCAGTAGAAAGTATAAATAAGGTGGGTAATTATCGATTGTTCATTGCCGGAAAGGTTGGTGACGTGAGGTTGATAGATAATATTGAATTATAGAGTGAAGGAAGCATGTTGATTGAAGTGGTTAAGTCTAAAATTCATAGAGCGAAAATAACGGAAGCAGAATTACATTACGTGGGCAGTATTACGATAGACCCTGTTTTAATGGATGCAGCCAATCTAATTGAAAACGAAAAGGTCCAAGTGCTCAATGTGAATAATGGAGAACGCTTGGATACCTATGTCATTACTGGAGAACGAGGATCGGGGCAAATTTGTATGAACGGCCCGGCAGCACGCAGGATGATGGTGGGTGATATTATTATAGTGGTATCTTACTGTCAAATGGAATTTGAAGTGGCCAAAATATTTAAACCTGCTATTATATTTCCTGATGCTGGTAATCGATTAATTGTATAATGAGTAAAGCATTTGGAAACATCCTTCGAGTTGTCATCTCACTGTCGTTGGCTGTCGTTGTTTTTTATTTTTCCATGCGGCACCTCGACTGGTCAGAATTACTCGATCAGCTCAAAAATGTAGAATATAGCTGGGTAATTGCATCCATGGTTATGTCCCTTCTGGCGCATTATTTCCGTGCTTACAGGTGGAATATCTTAATAAAACCTATTGGTTATGCTCCCAATGCTTTTAGAACAACATTATCGGTAATCGTTGGGTACTTAGCGAACTTGGTGTTACCACGACTTGGTGAAGTGGTCAGGTGTGGTGTGCTTAACCGTACAGATAAGGTGCCTGTCTCAAGTTCTTTCGGTACCGTAGTAATTGACAGGTTGTTTGATCTTGTTGTTTTATTATTGCTCATAGCAGTTGCTACATTGTTAGATTTCGATAGATATTCTACCTTCTTGACAGATGTTGTGTTTGGAAAGCTCTCACTAAGTCCTCTCTTTTTTGGAGTTGCCGTAGCAGTTTTGATTCTAGGGCTTGTAGCGTCATACTTGATTTATCGATATACCAATCTGAAAGAAAAACTGGGTGGTTTTGTGAAGATGGTCTTAGATGGTATTTTTTCTTTCGGTAGCATTGATAATAAACTTGGTTTTGTACTCAGCACAATTGGCATATGGGTGATTTATTTTTTAATGTCTTACATCATTGTTTTTTCCATAGATGAGACTTCACACCTAGGTTTTTCTGCTGGTCTTGCTATTATCATTGCGGGTGGCATTGGCATGTCAATGCCGGTACAGGGTGGTATTGGTACATATCATTTGTTTGTAAGCGCGATACTCATTCCGTTTGGCATCGAGGGAGAAATAGGTTGGGCTTTGGCGATTCTACTTCATTCGTCTCAAATACTATCCATGATTGTTTTTGGAGTGATTGCTCTGGCTATATCTGGTCTAATTGAACCAAAAAATTCGAAAATTGAGAACGACATTATCTGAATCAAAGCTATACGGGCTATATGAGCTGACCAAACTGGTGAGCAGCTGGAAACTAAACGGTGAAAAAATTGTTTTTACTAATGGATGCTTTGATATAGTTCATTTGGGTCATATAGACTATTTGGAAAAGGCATCGGGCTTTGCTGATCGCATGATTCTAGGTTTGAATACAGATTCGTCAGTGTCTGCTCTGAAAGGACCAAGCCGTCCTATTAATAATGAATATTCAAGAGCTCGACTTTTGGCGGCCTTGGGATTCGTAGATGCTGTCGTTTTTTTTGACGATGAGACACCTTATCATTTAATTAGTAAAGTTTTGCCGGATGTTTTGGTCAAAGGAAAGGACTACGAAGTGAGCAACATTGTAGGGGCAGACCTCGTATTGGCCAATGGTGGGTCTGTAGAAACTATTGAACTAATCGAAGGCTATTCCACTACTAATATTATTTCAAAAATTAAAAAGGGAAATTAAGATGATATTCATCATTGGAATCGGTTTTTTGCTATTAAGCTGGATCTTCAGCACCCGATTAAAAAGAAAATTTAGAAAATACTCTCAGTGCGCTTTGTCATCTAATACAA
>CAYMST010000021.1:12419-30187 GCA_964393115.1 uncultured Roseivirgaceae bacterium
CTTAAGGATCATGATATTTATGATGTAGATGTGATTAGCGTTGAAGGTCAATTGACTGATCATTATAATCCATCCGAAAGAACAGTAAATCTTAGCCCAGACGTATATCACGGCAGATCGGCGGTTGCAGCGGCAATAGCTGCCCATGAGTGTGGACACGCTGTGCAGCACGCAACGGCATATAGTATGTTACAATTTAGATCTGCCATGGTACCTATGCAGAATGTTAGTGCCAGAGTGATGAATTTAATTTTTATGCTGATGCTATTTGGCGGGGTATTTTTAGAGAGTTTTATTCCAATTCAAATGGCTTTGCTCATAATAATAGCTTGCTATGGTGTTTTTACACTGTTTTCCTTTGTTACTCTCCCGGTGGAGTTCGATGCCAGCAAGCGAGCTCTGGCTTGGGTAACGGATAGGGGTATTGTTACCAGGGAAGAACATGGAATGGCCAAGGATGCCTTAAACGCTGCGGCAATGACCTATGTCATAGCAGCCATTAGCTCACTGACCACATTGGTATATTATATTTTGCAGTATGTAGGTATCAGTGATGACTGATAAAGAAATTGAAATGAGATGACGAAACCCGACTCTTAGTCGGGTTTTTTGTTAAATAGTTTAATTATTCCAAGAAAATTTCCCGTATTCGTCGATTTTTTTGTTGTATCGAACGGATATTCTATTCAGGAAGGATATTAAAAAAATATAAAAGCTATAATTTAGCCTCATATTTTAAAAAAATAAATAAATCTAATCCTGTATTGGATTTATACAAAAATAAGTATTAATATTAAGTTGTAAGTATTATAGAGTGTAAATGGAAGATTACAACAAAATAATTGAGTCTCTTACGGTTCGCTTTAACAAAGCTAAAAATATTAACATTTTAAAGACTCTCTCCATTGAGAACTACTATGATGTCCTCAATACCATCATTCTTGTAAATAATGGGGAAATTACTTTTGGTAAAGAAAAGGAGAAAGCCGTAACAGGTGAAATCGTTTTCGTACCTGGAGGAAAGATGATACCAATAGCTTACGGAAGTGGTGATCCGGATGTTATGACGAATGACGATTTCATTTCGAATAAAGAGCATTACTTCGAGCACAATACCGAACTGTCATACTCTAATTCTAGAGAGAACTTTACGTACATTACATTCGATGCGAAAGTATTTGATTCGGTAAACTTTTTTGCTTCTTTAGATATTCCTCCCTTTAAGATAGTTAGTAACAGAATAGCCTCTATTATTAAGCAAATCAACGAGGAAAACCTTTCCGAACAAGCTGGTAAAAACCGTTTGGTGAAAATTGCCAGTGAAATGCTGGTGGTAGAGACCATTCGATATGTCCTTGCTGAAAAACTTTTTGTGGAGCAGTTAGCCACTAACGTGACCTATTTTAAGGATCCAAGGCTCATCAATATTTTCGCTTACATTAAAGATCACTTAGGTGAAGATTTATCCAATAAAACACTAGCTGCCGTGGCTAATGTTTCTGAGGACTACGTTGGCCAGTACTTTAAAATGCTAACAGGAATCAACCCTCAAGATTATATCGAATATCAACGAATGGAAGGAGCTGTTAATTTGCTCCGAACCACTAAAAAAAGTATTCGAGAAATAGGAAAAGAAGTAGGCTATAAAGATACCGCTTACTTCTGTCGAAGGTTTAAAATGATGTTTGGTATTCCGGCTGGAAAAATGAGACGTCGTGAGTCACTAATGAACGTTTAATACCATTTAAACTATATAACGACGTGTATTTTGCTACTGTTTTTCCCTTCTTCTTCGTTAAAAAGCCTTGTCCTAGCAGCGCTAGGACTGCATTTTTTGCCTTGAATAAGAAAAAAACACTGACGTAAACTAATACGCCTTATATAGCCTAAATGGTACAAGACGCAAGCACAAAAAATCTTACTGAATTATATAGATGGCGCACAGGAATTTGATACATCAAACTCTTGTGCGCTTTAATATTTTTAATACCGCCTAAATGGAGGCATTAGCATGATGGATTGGCTTTCCATATTGGGGTTAGATGATTCTAAGCCCTTACCAAATTTTGGAAGAAGCGTTTTTGAAGCTGATTATGACAAAATTGTTTTCTCCAACGCTTTTAGAAGACTGCAAGACAAAACACAAGTATTTCCTATTCCTGAACAGGACTTTGTTCATACCAGACTAACTCATAGTTTAGAGACATCCAGTGTCGGAAGGTCCTTAGGGAAAGAAATAGGGAGTTGGTTGATTTCTAAGAATAAGGATGTTGAAATATTGGGCATAAGCGTGCACGATATTGGGTCAATAGTTGGGGCAGCATGCCTGGCACATGATATTGGTAACCCTCCTTTTGGTCACTCAGGAGAGGAAGCAATCTCTGAGTTTTATAGAAATAATACAGCAGCTCACATTTTTCTGGATGATCTTTCTCAAGGCGAGATTGAAGACTTAACGAACTTTGAAGGTAACGCTCAAGGCTTTCGCCTGTTAAGTGCTCAGCAAAACAAGTCTTTAAAGTTGTCGTCATTGACATTGGCAGCGTTTACTAAATACCCACGAGAGTCCATCGCTCCTAAGGATGGTAAAAGACGAAGTCAGAAGAAATTCGGTGTTTTCCAGTCAGAAAAGGAATTCTATAATAGCATAGGTGAGGAACTTTCAATTTCGTCAATGTCAGACGCATATACCTTATACGCTCGTCATCCATTGGCTTTTTTAGTAGAGGCAGCTGATGATATTTGTTACAGCATTATTGACTTTGAAGACGGATGCAGACTTGGATTGATTTCGTTTGAAGATTATAGAGACCTATTGGCAGGAATAATAGGAGACCGCTATAACCAAGAAAAGCTTGAATCTATTGCCACGTTCGAAGATAAACTTGGTGTGTTGCGCGCTATGGCAATCGCACGGCTCATAGAAGAAGTAGTATCAGTATTTAAGAACAATGAGGAGCTGATACTAGAAGCCTCATTTGATAAAGCGCTTACTGATGAAATCCCTTCCAGGGATTACTTAATGAAAATATCAAAGCTTTCAGTGCAAAACTTATACCAGTGCAATCTGGTAAATGAGAGAGAGTGTGCGGGTTTTGAAGTCATAAATTGTTTACTGGAGAGATTTTGCGAGCCGGTTTACAAACATTACGTGGCTAAGCAAAAGATATCGGCGAAAGAGAAAAATTTGATACGGCTAATTCCCGATTATTACCGCACACGCTTGGATCATAACGAGGTTAATACCGTGTATTCGTACCTACAAATACTGAACGATTTTATCAGTGGTTTAACCGATACTCAAGCCATTGGTATCTATAAAGTTCTAAATGGCCTATCGCTCTCATCTTCACTGAGATTTACTCCATAGATTAAGTAAAACATAAAACTTCCAAATGGCAAAATATGTTAGCTTTGCCACTCATTTTCCGTTATGTGGACCAGTATTGCTCATATCATATTAAAGTTTAGGCTTCCGTTAATAATCGTCATCATCGCGATCACAGGTTTTATGGTGACGCAAATGGGAAAAGTTAAGTGGTCCTATGATCTTGCCAGCATAGTTCCTCCTACCGATCCTGAGATGATTTACTTCAAAAAGTTCAAGGAAACTTTTGGTGAGGATGGTAACATAATGGCCTTGGGAATCTTGGATAGCAGCATCTATTCGATTCAGCGGTTTCAGGAGTTTAAATACCTTCTGGATGAGCTGAAGAGTATAAAAGGAGTGAACAACGTACTCGGATTACCTAACATTCAAGCCTTATCGAAAAACAAGGAAAGAAAACAGTTTGAACTAAAACAACCATTTGCCGACTTTCCCAAAAGTCAACGGGAGCTGGATAGTATTTTAGCTGAAATAAGCAAAATAAAATTCTATAGTGGTCAACTAATCAATGAATCCAATGGCGCAACATTAGTTCTGATCACAGTTGATAAAAAGATGTTCGACTCCAAGAATCGAGCACAGCTTTTTGACGACATTATGATGACCTGCCAGGCTTTTGAGAAAGTCACAGGAATTGATTTGCGCTATGCAGGTCTGCCGTATACACGCGCAACGACAACAGGGAAGGTAAAGAAGGAACTTAATATGTTCCTAATGCTCTCATTAGCCATAACAGCACTAATTCTATTCTTATTCTTCAGAGCCGGAAATGCCGTTTTAGTGCCAATGATAATTATTGTGATTATCGTCGTCTGGACCATCGGTACACTAGGACTTCTTGGATATAAGATAACCCTATTAACGGGACTTATCCCACCAATTATAGTGGTTATTGGAATACCCAATAGTGTCTATATGCTCAACCGTTATCATCAAGAGCTAGCAAGACACGGTAATAAAATTAAGGCCCTCAGTACGATCACAAGAAAAATAGGCATCGTTACGCTGATTACCAATACGACTACTGCGGTAGGTTTCCTTGTTTTGGCCACAACACAGATTACAATTCTTAAGGAGTTCGGTATCGTTGCGGGTATCAATATTATGGCCACATTTTTTGTCAGTGTCATTCTTATACCAGCCTTTTATTCATACTTCCCGCAGCCAAAATCGGGTCACCTGAAGCACTTAAACTTCAAGATCGTTAACTATTTTATTGAACAACTGGATGTAGTGGTTCACCGTCATAAGTACATAGTTTTTGCAGTGACGGCCATTATTGCGGCGTTTTCTCTAGTGGGTTTACTGAAGATCAAAGCAGTATCATTCATGGTAGATGACTTACCCGATGATAGCGAGACTATTCAGGACTTAAGATTTTTCGAGCATAATTTTAGTGGGATTATGCCATTAGAGGTAGTCGTAAACACAGGGAATAAAAGAGGAATTCGTAGTATCAAGAACTTGAGGAAGATTGATGAATTCGAGCAATTCATGAATGATATTCCTTATATCTCACAGCCGGTTTCGGTGGTTTCGCTAATCAAGGCAGCTCGTCAGGCTTATTACAATAATAACCCAGCTTTTTATTCTATTCCTACGAGCAGAGATATTGGTTTTATATTCAGATACCTCTCAGAAGATGTGGAGAAAAATCGCATGTCCGCATCATTTATAGACGAAGACGAACAAACCATTCGAATTTCTTTCAAAGTAGCAGACATTGGTTCAAGTAGAATGGATTCATTAGTCAATCTAGTGGTGAGGCCAAAGATTGAGGAAATTTTTGGGGAAACTAAGATGGAAACGGATATCACCGGCACCACTTTAATTTTCATCAAAGGCAATCAGTTTTTGATCAATAACTTGATCCAGAGCATGATTATTGCTTTTGTGATTATCGCTTTTATCATGGCTATTCTGTTCAGAAATTTCAGAATGATAGTTATTTCTCTCATTCCAAATATGATTCCACTGCTAATGACGGCTGGAATTATGGGGTACTTTGGTATTCCGCTTAAGCCCAGTACTGCGCTCATATTCAGTATTGCTTTTGGAATTTCAGTGGATGATTCGATTCACTTCTTGGCTAAATATAGACAGGAACTATTCGCAAATAATTTCTTTGTTCCGGTGGCTTTACACAAAAGTATTCAAGAGACTGGGGCAAGCATGATATATACCTCGATTATCTTGTTTTTTGGATTTGTCATATTTACGCTGTCTGAGTTTGGTGGTACGATAGCCTTAGGGCTTTTGACTTCTATGACCTTATTTTTTGCCATGTTGACCAACTTAATAGTACTGCCGGCATTATTGTTAAGGTTTGATACAGGGAAGCGACGAACTGATATTCATCCGTTGATTGAGGAATTCGATGAGTTTTATCATGAGGATGAAGATGAAGAGATTAATCTTGAGCAATTAAAAATGGATAAAGTTTAGCTACGGAGATACGATGGGCTATAAAGAATATAAGGGCATCAATTATGCCGCACTTTCAGACGAGATACTAAAGTTTTGGGATCAAGAATCGATCTTTGAAAAATCAATTGATTCAAGAGAAGGTAATCCGACCTTTACTTTTTATGAGGGTCCTCCTTCTGCTAATGGTACACCTGGTATACATCACGTGATGGCCAGAACGGTAAAAGATATATTTTGCCGCTACAAAACCCTTCAGGGGTTTCAGGTCAAGCGTAAAGGCGGATGGGATACGCATGGCCTCCCGGTAGAGCTGCAAGTCGAGAAGGAATTGGGTATTACCAAGGATGATATTGGTAAAAAAATTTCGGTTGAAGAGTACAATCAAAAGTGCCGCGAAGCGGTCATGAAGTTCAAAGGTCAATGGGATGACCTAACCCGGAAGATGGGCTACTGGGTGGACCTTGATGATCCTTATATCACTTTCGATAGAAAATATATGGAGAGCCTTTGGTATTTGCTTAAGCAACTGTACACAAAGGGCTATCTCTACAAAGGCTATACCATACAGCCATATTCTCCAAAAGCTGGAACAGGATTAAGCTCTCATGAACTTAACCAACCGGGGTGTTATAGAGATGTAAAAGATACTACCGTAGTCGCTCAGTTTAAGCTTAGAGACCCAAGTAAGCTAGTAGCTTCAGGAGATGTCCATATATTGGCATGGACTACGACACCATGGACACTGCCATCTAATAGCGCTTTGGCGGTTGGAGAGCATATCACTTACGCATTGGTTAAGAGTTATAATCAGTACACACACGAACCAATACAAGTCATTTTAGCGAAAGATTTAGTTGGAAAATATTTTTCTGAAAAGGCTAAAAAAGCTGTTTATGATGACTACAAATCAGGGGATAAGGTCATTCCTTGGGAGCTTATTAAAGAATTCAAGGGGTCTGAACTAGTTGGACTGGAATATGAACAGCTTCTTTCATACGTGCAGCCTGAAGGAAAGGCTTTCAACGTTATTCCTGGTGACTTTGTAAGTACCGAAGACGGAACTGGAATTGTGCATATTGCTCCTACATTCGGTGCTGATGATAAGAGAGTAGCTGATAAAGCAGGTATTTCTCCTATTACAGTCCTTGATGAGGCAGGCAACGAAGTTCCACTGGTCAACAAACAAGGAAACTTTGTAACACAAGTTTCAGATTTTGCTAACGAACCTGTAAAGGCTGAGTATCTAAGTGAATTGCCTGACGGCTACAAGTCGGTAGACGTTCGAATAGCGATCAAGCTAAAAGAAGAAAATAAGGCGTTTAAAGTAGAAAAGTACGAACACTCCTATCCGCATTGCTGGCGTACGGACAAACCGATTCTATATTACCCTTTAGAGTCATGGTTTATCAAGACAACGGCAGTAAAAGATAAACTCGTTGAGCTTAATAAAACGATCAATTGGAAACCAGGAGCAACAGGAACAGGCCGGTTTGGTAACTGGCTTGAGAACTTGGTGGATTGGAACTTAAGCCGATCTCGATACTGGGGAACACCACTTCCAATATGGAGAACTGAAGATGGAGAAGAAGAGATTTGTATTGGATCTTTGGAAGAGCTCAAATCTGAAGTTTTAAAATCGAAATCGGCAGGCTTCATGGAAAATGTATTGCCAGAAGATTTTGACTTACACAGACCTTACGTGGATGACGTCATTTTGGTAAGTGAGTCAGGTAAAAAAATGTTCCGCGAACCGGATTTGATCGATGTTTGGTTTGATAGTGGTGCCATGCCTTATGCACAGTGGCATTATCCATTTGAAAATAAAGAGGTTTACGAAGCAAGTTATCCAGCGGACTTCATCGCGGAGGGTGTGGATCAAACAAGAGGTTGGTTCTTTACGCTTCATGCGATTGCTGGACTTCTTTTTGATAGCGTAGCCTTCAAGAATGTCATTGCCAACGGGTTAGTCTTGGACAAGAAGGGGAATAAAATGTCCAAGAGATTGGGTAATGCTATTGATCCGTTTGAGACTATTGCTAAGTATGGCCCTGATGCTACACGTTGGTACATGATCGCCAATGCAAACCCTTGGGATAACTTAAAGTTTGATCTAGATGGTGTGTTGGAGGTTCAGCGCAGATTCTTTGGAACGCTTTATAATACCTATAATTTCTTCGCCCTGTATGCCAATTTAGACGGATTTCAGTTTGAGCAGTCGTATATTCCTCTTCAGTCTCGAACGGAAAGTGATCGTTGGGTATTGAGTAAACTAAATAGTCTTATTAAGATTGTTGAGCAGGCCTACGAAGAGTATGAACCTACTCGTGCGGCAAGATCGATTCAGGATTTTGTTTCTGATGATCTGAGCAACTGGTACGTAAGGTTGAATAGGAAACGCTTTTGGAAAGGAGAATATAACGACGACAAAAAGGCCGCTTACCAAACGCTTTATGAGTGTTTGAAAACTGTGGCTAAACTTGCTTCTCCAATTGCTCCTTTTTATACGGAGACTATATTCAAAGACCTGAATCAAGTTTCATCACTTGAGCAGGATGAGTCTATTCACCTTGGTCAATTTCCGAAGGCCAACGAAGAATCCATAGACCTTCATCTTGAAAAAAAGATGGCTCTTGCCCAAAAAATATCTTCTTTAGGACATTCGTTAAGAAAAAAGGAGAAAATAAAGGTACGTCAACCACTATCTAAAATATTAATACCAGTTCATGATGAGGAAACAAAACATTTCATCGAAGAGGTAGAGGAACTGATCAAGACAGAAATTAATATCAAGTTGATAGAGTATCTTGATGATGAGTCAGGTGTTTTGGTAAAGAAGATAAAGCCAAACTTCCCTAAGCTCGGTAAGCAGTATGGTCCAAAAATGAAACAAGTAGCGGGTGCCATTGCCAAGATGACTCAAACGGATGTCAAGGTTTTGGAGAAAAGTGGGAAATTCGATCTTCAGTTGGCGAACGAACAAGTAGAAATTACAGTGGAGGACGTTGATATCTCATTTCAAGATATTCCGGGATGGACCGTTGCTACTGATGCAGGTGTTACCATTGCGTTAGATATGACGTTAACGGATGACCTTAAAATGGAAGGCTTAGCGCGAGACCTGGTGAATAGAATACAGAACATCAGAAAGGACACTGGCTTGGAGGTACAGGATAAGATTTCTGTAGCCATAAAAAATCAGGATGAATTGGTGGTAAACGCCATAAATAGTTTCAAGGAGTACATTTGTGTGGAGACGCAAGCGCTTGAATTGGATATAGTAGATGAGCTAGAAGATGCTCAGAACCTAGATATCGATGGAGTATCCATTGATTTAAAAATAAAAGTGATTGATAAAGCGCTGCTTTAACTACTAACAATTTATCTCATTAAATAACTTATATCTACAGACAGGTGAAATACGCTAAATATTACCTAATAGCTTTAGGTGTAATTATACTTGATCAGGTGGTCAAGTTGACCGTTCACTTCAACATGGAGTTGGGTGTAGCAGGACAGATCAAAATTTTGGGTGATTTTTTCAAGCTACACTACTTGACAAATCCCGGGATGGCCTTCGGTATGAAGTTCAACTATGAATATGGCAAGTTATTTTTAACGGGCTTTCGGTTGGTAGCTATGGTCATGATTGGGTACTACCTCTATACGTTAATTGTGAAAAACATGGCAAAAGGATTGCTGTGGTGTGTTGCCTTAATTCTTGGCGGTGCCATAGGGAATGTGCTAGATTCTATTTTCTATGGTGTCATGCTGGGTAATGCACCCTATAATGCCCCAAGCCCTTGGTTTCATGGTCAGGTCATCGATATGTTTTACATTGATATATGGGAAGGACGTTTACCAGATTGGATCCCTGTCTGGGGAGGTAACTACATGTCCCTTTGGCCAGTGTTTAATGTAGCGGATGCCTCGATTTTTATCGGTGTTTGCGTGATTTTGATTTGGCAGAAGAAATTTTTCAAGGATAAGTCAAAGCAAGAATTGACAACAGAAATCGCTTCATAAGTTTTTTATACCGCTAGTGAAAAAAAATCCCCATGGAACACTGATTCCATGGGGATTTTTGTTGCAATCGATTTATCTGAATCCCGCGCTATTCTTTGCTTTCTGGTAATAAGGTGATCTGTATGAAATCCTCAGTGTCCAAATACTTCTTAGCTACTTTTTGAAGCTTCTTGGCTTTAATGCTCTCCAGGTTTTCAGCGTATTTTAGAATGTTATCATAATCATTCCAACCGTTTTGATAATAGTTAGAAAGCTGTCCTAACCAGAATCCATTTTGCTGAATAGACTCCTCAATTGTTCGCTTCGTAGTTTCTACCACTTTATCAAGGTCCTTTTGTTGAGGCCCGTCGTCAACTAGTTTTTTGATCTCTTGCTTTACTAGTCCCACTAGCTTGTCCACGTTTTCCGGAGCACATGGAAAACGGACCGTAAGGTTGTAGTGGTCATAAGGTTTATTTGTTGCGGAAGCAGAGGCTCGAATACTGTATACTCCTCCTTCATCTTCTCTAACCACTTCAATGAGCTTGATGCTCAGAATTTCGCCAAGAACCTTAAGTGCTGAAGCGTCTTTTCGAGAATATTTAGCTGGTTTGTTGATGGTTAGGTGTACTGAGCTTTGTGGCTCTTGTCCACGGATAATATCTTTCTTGACTTGTCCCGAAGGAGGTCTTATGCCTAAGTCTCTGCTTTTTACAGCTTGTTCCTCATCTTCAATACTTGCCACATACTTCTTTAAATATTCCTTAAGCGTATTTTCATCAAAGTTTCCAACAAACCACATGGCAAAGCCATAAGGATTCGCGAATCTGGTTTTATAGAAGTCTAATGCTTTATTCATGTTGATTTTATCCACATCTGCGATAGTTGGAATTCGGTCGCCACGGTAATGATCCTGTGACATGATACGCTGCGTCTGGTCGTAGAAGTAATACTTCGGGTTTGCGTTTACATTGGCCAACATTGATTTATTGCGCTGAATGTATCCTTGGAATGCTTCTTCATCTTTTCGCGGAGAGGTGAAGTAAAGGTGTATAAGTTGGAAAAACGTCTCGAGATCATCAGGAGTACTACTGCCACTCATGCCTTCACTTAACGCCCCGATGTAAGGACTAACACTAACGCTTTTACCTGCTAACGCTTTCTTTAGCGTTGTGGCTGAATAGTCGCCAACGCCACAGGTGGTGACTACTTCGTCAGCAGCTTTGGCTGACATATAGAGTTCATCATCTACTATAGAGTGACCTCCTTCACGATATGCCGAAAACAGAATTTGATCGTTTTTGAAATCCGTTTTCTTGAGGAATACGGTGATGCCATTGCTCAATTGTAATTTGGTCACACCTACTTCGTCGATCACCGAGCTCTTGGTTATTTGACCGACAGCTGGTAAAGTCTCAATAAGATTTTGGCTTATTTCTTCCTCTTTATAGGCCTCTATTTTTTGGTCTTTAACAGCTGCAAGAGCAAGTTTGATGTCTTCTTCACTAGGTAGATCAACGCCTTCTTTATCGGGGCCCGTGACAATAATTACACGGTTATCTTCCTTAATTAGCTCATTTGCCCTGTTATTCACTTCTTCAACTGAAACTCCATCAATGAATTTATTTACGAAAGCATATTCAAATTCGATTCCTGGGATAGGTTCATTTTCCAAGTAGTGATTGATCAGCTCATCAACCATTCTTCCGGACTCTGTTTTGTCTCTTTCTTTATAAGCCGTTTCCATAGATTTTTTAAACCGGAGCTTAAATCGCTTAAGCTCTGCTTCGGTAAACCCAAATTTCTTAACGCGTTCGTTTTCTGTGATCATAGCTTTGAGTCCATCCATTACTTTTGCCTCATCTACCAAAGCGAAAGATTGATATGCATTTTTAGTGCGGGCCCAAAAGCCCCCGTAACTACTTCCGGAGTAAATAAAAGGAGGGTTAGCCTGTTGACGGAGTTCATTGAGTCTCTCGTTAATCATGCTGGTCACCATACTTGAGACAATATGCCTCTTATAATCCTCTAACGTATTTCTGGATTCTACATCTCCTTTGAAGAATGCCATGACACGTGTTTGAGCAGCTTCAGCATCTTTCACAATTTGTACGAGTGTTTCTGGATGATTGGGGACCTCGAACTCTTTACGCTTGCGTGGACTAGCTGGCAGCTTCAAATCTGCGAAAAGTGATTTTATCTTTTCTTCAATTTGCTCTGCTGGCAAGTCTCCAACGGCCACTACAGCCATTAAATCTGGACGGTACCAATCTTTATAGAATCTCTTGATCACCTCATAATCGAAGTTTTCTACAATATCCATTTCTCCTATAGGCAATCTTTTTGCGTATCGCGAGTCCTTAAAAATTGTAGGTAGGAACTTGTCTAACATTCTCATGTTTGCTCCACGTCCACGCCTCCATTCTTCTACAATAACTCCCCTTTCTTTGTCTATTTCCGTATGGTCGAAGAGGAGACCTCCTGCCCAGTCTCTGATGATCTGAAACCCTTGATCTACGATTTTAGCATCATCAGTAGGTATAGGCAACATGTATACCGTCTGATCAAAACTGGTGTAGGCGTTGAGGTCAGATCCAAATTCCACTCCAATCGACTGTAGGTAGTCTACCAATTCGTTTTTCTTAAAGTGCTCTGAGCCATTGAAGGCCATGTGTTCTGTGAAGTGGGCCAATCCAAGCTGGTCTTCGTCTTCCAAAATCGAGCCTGCGTTTACGACAAGGCGTAGATGCAGCCTTTTTTCTGGCTTCTTGTTTTCTCGGATGATATAAGTAAGTCCATTATCCAATTTCCCAATTTTTACTTTAGGGTTAACTGGGATTTGGGAGCTTAGGTCATCCGAGATCTTTGGGAGCGAAGCATCTTGAGCCCTTAACCAAGTACTAAAGGCAAGAAGACCGATCAATAGACCGGATTTCATAAGATTTTTCATATATACGTCAAATTCTAAAGGTTCTAAATGATTTTTGGATGCTGTGGTAGTACTCGAGGGCTACCAGTTACTGTAAATTTATTTGTAAATAATATTTCGACTAACCCTGAGTGGATTAAAAGTGTTTGATATGTTCAAGAAACTCAAATATGGCCATTCGTTTAATCCAGCTTTGGAGCATTATCCGGCTGCATGACACCCAGGTTAACTTTTACGTGAAATTATTTCATGGATCTCAGGTAACCTAATGAAGACGCGATTTGAGACAACTAATTACTTTCCTTAACATCTTTTAACTTGAAATAGAAGGTAGCAAAGTCCCGAGATATCTTGACTTGCTTACAATTTCCATTTTCATAGATGTAATAATTATTACCATCAGGAGAGATAAGGGTGTAAGTATGCTCTCCAGTTCTTTCTAAGTCTATATAGTTCGCAAACTGCTGTGAAAAAATCTGTTTGCGCTCTTTCGGTTCAATGAAATAGAGTTGTGAAACGAAGTAATCGACTATCTTATTTCCGAATTCATAGGTAGCCCCGTTTAGGTTTACAAAGAACTCGTCGTTTGACAGCCATACATTGGATTCTTTTTGAATTTTTCCATTAAGTGTACTTTTCGCCTTACCTTCAACCAACCTTCCTCCTACAGAAATTTCTGTTGACCTGAAATGCACCACGAAAGAGAATAAAAACCTAATTTCTACCCTGCTTTCAATTTGGTATACCAATGAGTCTCCGAATGACTGTCTAGATACATTCAGAAACCCTATGTTCTTACCTCCTTTTACAATGTCATAGGTGAGCTCGCGAGTACTTTGACAATAGGCAGAGCCGCTTAAGGCGAGGAATAATACAAGGAATTTTAAATTATGCTTCAGTTTCTCGTTTGGCATAGGCGGTTAAATTAATGATAATTCCTATATCTGGTAAATATTTGACAATCTAGAAATTATTTGTTCACGAATCTTTTCTATCTCAATACCATTGTTTTCATTCGCGCAGTAACCATTTATGCCCGGCATTCGTGGTTAAGGTTAAGCGTAGTAATCCAGCATTTTTTCCATGAACAAGGGAACAGATTCCGATATTAACGAAGAGCAGACAACACCGAATAGAAACACTTTCTTCATTACCAATCTTTTAAAGGGACTAGCATACTTCGCTGTCATCATGGTGTTATATGTTGTGTTCAAAAAACAACTAGGGGGCCTTGAAGAAAGATTGGGGTTTATATATGAAAATACATTTTTGATCTATTCAGTATTTTTTGTTTCAGAAGTAGTGTTTGGAATTATCCCTCCTGAATTCTTTATGATATGGGCGCTGAAAGAAGAGAGTATGATTTTTTATACCAAGAATGTATTCTTTTTTGCCACCATCTCATACTTAGCTGGGGCTACAGGATATATAATCGGATCAAAATTCGGAAATACACTGATCTACCGTTATATCAGAATGAAGATGTTGCGAAAGTTTGAAACCCGTTTTCGTGATTATGGCGGCTACCTGATTTTGATCGCTGCACTTACTCCGATTCCTTTTTCTGGCATATGTATGCTTGCAGGTACAGCTAAGTACAATTTCCGACGGATGCTTTTGTTTAGCGCAGCTCGCTTTGGTCGATTCCTCGTCTATTCATTTATTATTTGGGAAACGAATATTTTGTAGTTGTCATCGATTGAAATGTTTCCGAGACAAAACCTATAGGTCTGATGACTTCTTTGCGTTTGTAGAAATAACTAAATGCCTATAATTCAGGTTTAGTGAAGGTTTGTCTTTAGTTTTGTTTCTTTAAAATTAGTCTAAATAAGGCTTATGAAGACCCTAGCACAACTTAAGCCCGGTGAGAGCGGTGTGATCAAAGATTTTTCAGATGATGAGTATTCTTCTAAATTTTTAGAAATGGGCATTTTGCCTGGTACTGCTGTTAAAATCTTGTATACCGCACCATTTGGTGACCCAATTTGTGTTTTGGTAGGTGATGCCAGTCTTTCCATGAGAAAAAGGGAAGCCTCAAAGATTTCGCTTCAGTAATTACATGTCAAAAAGTAACGTAAAAGTGGCCATTGTTGGGAACCCAAACAGTGGCAAATCATCCATATTTAATAAGCTAACGGGGCTAAATCAGAAAATAGGAAACTTCCCTGGAGTAACGGTAGAAAATAAAAAAGGAGTACTTAAACTACTTGATGGGTCAAAAGTAGATTTGATTGACCTTCCGGGCACGTATAGTTTACATCCGAAATCTCAAGATGAGGCGGTCACTAGTGATATCCTCTTAGAGCCCAACCATGATTTGTTTCCTGATTTAGTGCTCTATACGTTGGACGCGAGTAATATGGAGAGGAGTCTCTTATTGTATTCCCAAGTGACAGATTTAGGTTTTCCGACGCTCGTCGCCTTGAATCAAGTAGACACAGCAAGCAAGAAAGGTTATAAAATAGATGTTGACCTTCTAGAGGAAGTGCTAACAACAGAAGTAGCAGTAGTCGACGGAAGAAAAGGCGATGGCATGCTATCACTGAAAAGAGGAATCAAAAATAAACTTCACAAACCTACCAAGGGCACTTCATTTTTATCGTCAGAAGTGATTCACTCGTTGGCAGGAGGCTCCGAAGGCGAATGGTACACCTCATTTATTCATCGCTTGAGAAAATCTGATACCGATGTGTCAACAGAAGTCATAGATAAGTTAAAATACCGCGAAGTCTTCGAAAGGTATCGTCGTATCAACCAAATTACCCCGGGTTTTCTATCCAAGAAGTTGGAGTCCGGTCAAAGAAATAAGTCTGATCAGAGAATTGACCGAATCGTTAACCACCCGGTTTTAGGCTATCTTATTTTCGGTTTGATTTTGTTTGTCATGTTTCAAGCCATTTTCGCTTGGGCCGAGCCTTTAATGGATATAATAGATTTGGCATTTAGTCAATTATCATCCGCGGTGTTAACCATTTTGCCGGAAGGGGTTTTCACAAGCCTGCTAGCTAATGGGGTAATACCAGGATTAGGCGGCGTGTTTATTTTTATTCCTCAAATCGCTCTCCTGTTTTTATTCATTGGGGTACTTGAAGAGACGGGGTATATGTCACGTGCGGTATTTTTAATGGACCGTATGATGACAAAGTTTGGGTTGAATGGTAAGAGCATTGTGCCCATGATTTCGGGTATGGCATGTGCAATACCTGCTGTGATGGCAGCTAGGACTATAGACAACTGGCGTGATAGACTAATCACGATTATGGTCACACCTCTGATGAGTTGCTCAGCGCGGTTGCCGGTTTATGCTATTATGATTGCTTTGGTGATCCCATCGACTAAGGTTTTGGGAGTATTTAATGTACAAGGCTTGGTGTTGACAGGACTATATGTTTTGGGTTTTGTATGCGCACTGATATGTGCGTGGGTATTTAAGAAGATTATACCTACTCAAGAGGGATCTTTTTTCTTGATGGAATTACCCGCCTACAAATTACCAAGGCCAAGAAATTTACTAACCACCGTTTTCAATAAGTCTAAAACATTCGTTCTCTCGGCGGGTAAAATAATACTGGCCATATCCATGGTACTTTGGTTTTTAGCCTCCTATGGCCCTTCAGAGCAGATGGCAGCTGCAGAAGAAGAGGTTGGAAAAGAGTTTAATTCAACAGATCCAGATTTTGAAAAAGCACTAGAGGCATACCGATTGGAGCACTCGTATGCGGGTCATTTGGGTAAGTTAATTGAGCCCGCTATACGTCCTCTCGGTTATGACTGGAAGATTGGTATCGGTCTAATCGCTTCTTTCGCGGCACGTGAAGTGTTTGTGGGCACTTTAGCAACGATCTATAGCCTCGGTGATACGGAAGAGCCAACTACTATCAAGGCAAAATTGGAAAAGGAGGTAGATAAGCGAACTGGAAAGCCCGTTTTTGACTTGGCAACAGGTTTATCGATACTCATATTTTATGTTTTTGCAATGCAGTGCATGAGCACGTTGGCTGTCGTGCAACGCGAAACAAAAAGCTGGAAGTGGCCTTTAATTCAACTCTTTTACATGACCGTGCTGGCCTATGGATCAGCGTTTATTACATATCAAATCTTTGCGTGATAGCTGTCGTTTTGATAAACGCATTGAGTTCAATAAATTAATCGTTTATGAACGAAATAAGACAGTTTATTGAGCGGATTACGCCTATGAGTGAGGTTGATTGGGACTTTTTTTCTTCTAGACTTCAAAAAACTGTACTGAAAAAGCACTCGGCGTTGATAAAGGTTGGACAAGTCGAGAACCATTTATATTTCATATCGGAGGGAATCGTGCGACTCTACATCCCTCGACAAGAAACTGACGTTACCTTTGGTTTTGTCTTTGAAAATGAATTCGTAACGGCATATGATTCTTTATTGTCACGAACCCCCTCATTGTACCAAATAGAAACATTAGTAGACTCCGTAGCCTGGAAGATTTCTTTCGGTGATTTGCAAGACGTTTATGGACAAACCAGCACTGGCAATCTGATCGGTAGGAAAATGGCTGAAGCCATGTTTTTAAGAAAATCAAAGCGAGAACTTTCTTTACTCAGCAAGACTGCGGAAGAGCGCTATTTAGATTTGTTTTCTGAAAGGCCAAGACTCTTGCAAGAAATCCCTTTAAAGTATATCGCATCCTATGTAGGAGTCACGCCGCAAGCTTTAAGTCGAATTCGAAGGCGGATTACTTAACTTAGGTTCATTGCTATTGCTTCTTGAATATCAGATTTTTACCATAAAAAAAATTAGAATCATGAAGCCATTAATTGTCCTTATCCTAAGCTTTGCTGCATCGATTTTCGCCATAAAAATACTCTCAAAAGAATATGATGTTGCTCTCTCGGCACGGATCGCAATGTCTGTGATGCTTGTCTTTACCGCAGTCGGACACTTCGTCTATACCAAAGGTATGACGCTGATGATACCAGAGTTCATTCCGTTCAAGGAAATGCTAGTATATCTGACTGGTGTTTTTGAGATTTTTCTAGCCCT